>JAKOMY010000055.1 GCA_022702225.1 Microbacteriaceae bacterium
ACCGACCTGCGCGCGGGCGTGCCGACCATGCCGTACCTGCTGCTCGGGCACCGTTCCGACGCGGCATCCGCCGATCTTCGTGCGCGTATCGACGAGGGCCAGCAACGCATCGCCGCCGGAGCCGACCCGTCGGTGCTCGACGGCGCGCTTGCCGAGCTCCGCGAGCACGACACGACGCACGAGACCCTGCGCCTCGCGCACCAGTGGTCGCAAGAGGCGATCGACGCCCTCGCGCCGCTTCCCGACGGTGCCGTGCGCGAAGCGCTGACGCGCTTCGCCCGCGCCGTGGCCGATCGCTCGGCCTGACCCCTTTCCGCCCCACCCCCCCCGATCGCGATCGAGAGGAACCCATGACGAAGCTGCGCCTCGCCATCGTCGGAGCCGGTCCCGCCGGCATCTACGCCGCCGACATCCTGCTGAAGTCCGAGCGTCAGTTCGACGTGTCGATCGACCTGTTCGAGCAACTGCCCGCGCCCTACGGTCTCGTCCGCTACGGCGTCGCCCCCGACCACCCGCGCATCAAGGGCGTCGTCACCGCGCTGCGCGAGGTTCTCGACCGCGGTGACATCCGCATCTTCGGCAACGTGCGCTTCGGCGAGGACATCACCCTCGACGACCTCAAGCAGCACTACAACGCCGTCATCTTCTCGACCGGCGCGATCCGCGACGCCGACCTCGACATCCCCGGCATCGACGCCGACGGCTCGTACGGCGCCGCCGACTTCGTCAGCTGGTTCGACGGCCACCCCGACGTGCCGCGCGAGTGGCCTCTCGAGGCGGAGTCGGTCGCCGTCATCGGCAACGGGAACGTCGCTCTCGACGTGACCCGCATGCTGGCCAAGCACGCCGACGACCTGCTGCCCACCGAGGTGCCCGACAACGTGTACCAGGGGCTCAAGGCGTCGCCCGTCACCGACGTGCACGTCTTCGGTCGCCGCGGTCCCGCGCAGGTGAAGTTCACCCCTCTCGAACTGCGCGAACTGGGCGAGCTGCGCGATGTCGACATGGTCGTCTACGACGAGGACTTCGACTACGACGAGGCGTCCCTGGCCGCGATCCAGACCAACAAGCAGGTCAAGGTCATCGACCGTGTGCTGCAGCAGTGGCGCACCCGCCCGGGCGTGAACAACTCCGGCGGAGAAGCATCGCGTCGCCTGCACCTGCACTTCTGGGCGAAGCCCGTCGAGGTCGTCAAGGATGCCGCGGGTCGGGTCGCCGCGTTCCGGTACGAGCGCACCCGGCCCGACGCCGAGGGCGGTGTCGTCGGAACCGGCGAGATCCGCGAGGTGCCGATCCAGGCCCTGTACCGCGCCGTCGGCTACTTCGGCTCACCGCTGAAGGGCGTTCCCTTCGACGAGAAGCACGGTGTCATCCCCAACCACGAGGGCCAGGTGCTCGCCGCCGACTCGAACTCGCGTCTGCCCGGCGTCTACGCCACGGGCTGGATCAAGCGCGGCCCCGTCGGCCTCATCGGACACACCAAGTCGGATGCCATGGAGACGGTGCGCCACGTCATCAACGACGCCGGTGAGTGGTGGCAGCCCGCGCACCCCGAAGAAGAGGCGATCCCCGCCCTGCTCGAGGAGCGCGGCGTTCGCTGGACCGACCTCGACGGCTGGCACCGCCTCGACGAGCACGAGGTCGCCCTCGGTGCCCCGCACGAGCGCGCGCGCATCAAGGTCGTCCCGCGCGACGAGATGATCGCGATCTCGCGCGGCGAGTAGACCTCTCGATCGAACCGCCCCGTCTTCGGACGGTGCGGTTCGTCGTTCGTGCGCTCACCGCCGTCCGGCTGTGCAAGCCCACGACGGCGGCGACTGCGCTCGGTGGGGGTCAGTCGGCGCGGTCGGCGGCCGCGTACTTGTCGGAGAGCGCCTCTTCGTCGATCTCTTCGGAGGCCACTGTCTTGCGTCCGGCGTAGACGTCCCGATCGATCTCGTCGGTGGCGTCGGCGACCAGCATGGCCACCATCGTGTCGCCGTTGACGTTCAGGAATGTCCGGAAGACGCCGGTGAACCAGTCGACGGCGATCAACAGGCCGACCGCTTGGAGCGGCAGCCCGAGCGAGGTGGCGAGGAAGGTCGCGGCGACGGCGAAGCCGCCCGGCACGGTGATCGTGCCCATGTTGAGCATGATCGCCAGGGCCATGCCGAGAACGACCTGGCCGGGGGTCAGCTCGACCCGGGACGCCTGCGCGAGGAAGAGGATGACGATCGTGTAGTTCAGCACCGCGCCGTAGGAGCCCATGGTCAGACCGACCGACAGCGTGAAGTTGGCCACCCGCTGGCTGACGCCCACCTTCTCGACGGTGTTCTTCAGCACGGTGGGAAAGGTCACCGCGGAACTCGTGGTGGTGACCGCGATGATCGTCTGCTCCGCGAGCTTGCCCGGCAGGGCGGCCGGGTTGAGCCGGGTACGCAGGGCCACGACGATCACGAACAGCACCGTCACGATGATCACGCCGACGAGGGTGGAGCCGAGGTACGACAGCGCGCTGGTGACGACGGCGAAGCCCACGTCGCCGGCGAGGGCGGCAAGCAGGCAGAACACGCCGATCGGGGCGATGCGCATGACCAGACGGATCATGCCGAGCACGATCTGCTGCAGCTGGTCGAGCAGGGTGAGCACGAGACGGTTGCCGGTCGTGCGCACGTACCCGTTCAGGGCCAGGCCGAACAGCAGCGAGAACACGATGATGGGCAGCATGCTCGCGGTCGACATGGCGTTGAAGATGTTGGTGGAGACGAAGCCCAGGACGGTCTCCTGCCAGCCGGCCGGCGTGGCGGATTCCTGCAGGGCAGGGTCGACGGCGCCGGAGTAGTCGATGCCGGCACCGGGTTGGAGCAGGGTGGCCAGTGCCCATCCGATCACGGCCGCGACGATCGAGAACCCGATCATCCACGCGAATGTGCGTCCGGCCATGCGCCCCATGCCCGACCCCGTCATCGAGCCCGTCGCGACGATGACGGACGCCATCACCAGCGGCACGATCGCCATCTGGATGAGGCGGATGAACAGGTCTCCGACGAACTTCAGGTTCGCCGCCCACTCGCCGGTGAGCAGTCCGAAGACGATGCCCAGGACCGCCGCGAGCGCGATGAGGCTCGCCGGGTGACGGAGGATCCGCCAGGTGGTCGCGAGACCGCGACGACCGTTCGTGCTGTTCTCCGTGGTCATAGCCGCTCCTCCGCCGTTGCCCGTGGTCGGTCCAATTGTGTGCTTCGGTCGTTTCGTCGACCCGGTTCGGGTGTTTCGGGGTCGTTACGGTCTGACCAATCTGTGCAGAGCGAGAGGCGCCGCCTGGGAGGATGGGGGCGGGAGGGCCGATGAGCGATCACGCAGCACTCGCGCCGCTGGAGCGGCACGGCGGGTCGGTGCACGAAGAGATCGTGGCGCGCCTGCGCGCTCTGATCCTGGCGGGGGTGCTCAAGCCCGGCGACCGGCTGGCCACCGAGCGCGAGTTGGCCGAGCAGTTGGTCGTCTCGCGCTCCGCGGTGCGCGAGGCGCTGCTGCGTCTGCAGTCGGCCGGTCTGGTCGAACGCCGTCATGGCAGCGGGACGCGCGTGAGCGCTCGCGTTCCGATCTCTGCGGCCCTGGCGTCGTGGGGTGACGACGAGCAGACGTCGATCGCCGCGGCATCCGAGTTCCGAACCGTCGTCGAGCCGCAGATCGCCCGTCTCGCTGCGACCCGGATCGACGACGCGCAACTCGACGAGCTCGAGGCGGTCGTCGCCGAGTCGAGCACCGTGCTCGACGGGCAGCGGTCGGTGCAGCTCGACATCGCGTTCCACGCGGGGGTCGCCGCGGCCACGCGCAACCCTCTGCTGGCCTCTCTCAGCGAGCTGACCGTGTCGTGGACGCTCGAGGCCCGGCTCTTCTCGCACGTCGCCGCCGACGGCCGTCGACTCTCGCACGAGGGGCATGCCCGCGTCCTGCGAGCCCTGCGGGCGGCGAATCCGGATGCCGCGGAAGCGGCGATGCGTGTGCACCTCGACGAGATCGCCGACCTGGCGCAGCGCGTGCGCGACTGAGCCGACGATCGACGCGCGGCATCCGTCGTCTGTTAGATGACGGGAGCGACGTCATCGCCGCCGTGCGCGGAAGGAGCAGCGTGAGGGCGCATCTCGTCAATCCGTCGCGGCGAGCGAGCTCCGGTACTCCGATGCGGCCGGTTCGACGACGTACTCGAGTACCTCCACGTTGTATTGCTGCAGTGCCGCCAGCACTTGCTCGGGGGTTGCCCGAAAGTATTCTCGGCGGAGATTTACCTTATTGATGCGCTCGGCCGAGAAGTGCGCGTGCAGCTTCGCCTCGATCGACACGGCATCGTCAGCGAAGAACAGGGCGTGCACGTCGAATCGGAACGGAACGGAAGCATCACCCAGCTCGTTCACCCGATCCATGGGCTCAAGGCGGCGGGTGAGCCCGATTTTGACCACGTCCGGTCCAAAAGCACCCACGTTGCTGATCACATAGACGTAACCGGCACGAATGTTCGCGGCTCGGTAGTCGACGTTCTCGATGGCGTGTTCGACATCGGCCAGCTTCGCCCGCAGACGGTCCGCGCCGTCCGTGTCGCCTTTCGCCAGCAGCGCGGCCATCGCGTTCGCGTAGTGCGACCGCTCCTTCTGCAAACGCTCTTTCTCGCGAGCGAGCTCTTGCTCCGCCTTACGCTGTTCTCGAAGTTCTTCGCGCCGGGCGCGCTCGAGTTCTTTCTCCACCTGCAGTGCTTGGAAATGGCGGCTCGTCAGCTCCAATTCCTTCAGCCGCAGGCGGTGGTAGGCGCCCGTGATACGGAGATCGATCATCGTCCCCAGCCGTTCCACTTGGGTCACGACGGTCGACAGGCGCTTTCGTGCGGCGTCGAGGTTGCCCGCCTTCACCGTCTTCACGCAGTTCTCTGCCTCGGCGTTGTAGGCCCTGAGCAGCAGCTTCGACATGTCGGCGACGAACTTGCGTCCCTTCGCGGCGCTGTTGTTGAAGACGAAACTGGAGGAAGCTACCGTTGCGTCTCCCGTACGCACGACGCGTTTGATCTCGGTGCGGACCGACTCGAGTTCTGTACCGAGGGCGACGGACGACTCCGCGGGGTTTTCGAAGTCGAACAATCCGAACTCCTGCAACTGCACGGTGTCTCGAAGATCGACGATCTCGTCCGCTATCGCCGATCGCTCCGCGATGGCCTTCGTGGTTTCCGCTCGCAGGTCCTTGAGTTCCTGCTGAACGGCACGTGCTTCTTCGCGGAGAGCAAGCTTTCGAGCATCCAGTTCGACCACGTCATGCAGACCGTACTGAGAGATCAGGCTCGCGAGACGTTCGTTCTCGATCAAGAGCGCTTCGGCTTGTTTCTTCGCGCCGAAGAACGACACCTTGCGCTCCGAAGGGCCGCCCGCGTCGGTGCGGACCGCGTCGGGTGTCGGGGTGGGCTGTCGCGCTGCGTCCGAACCGCTCTCAGCGGACGGATGCGAACCCTCATGCGGGGGGTGACGGTCTGCGTCGGGCTGGGTCTCTCCCCGCAGACGCTCGCGTTGCGCGCGGCGGGACGGGGTCGTATCCGTGGGAGAACCTGCACTCGCCGCCGTTTCGCTCCGCACGGCCTCGACCGGAGAGACGGGCGTGAGGTGGTCGACCCCCTGAGTCCCGGACGAGAACACGTGCTCCGTCCACATGAAGCCGTTCCAGTATCGCCGTTCGTGGCGCTTCGCCGGGTCTGGAAACCATCCCGCCGGTGGATTCGTGCTGTCGTTCATGTTCGCCCCTCACTTCGGCATTCCAATATGTCGTATGCCGGGCTGCGTCCCTAGCGCGGCGCGTCGAACCGGGGGGAGTAGCGTCGTCACGTCGACTCGAATGGGCCGACGATCGAAGGAGCACCATGATCCCCACCGACGCGTCCGCCACCGAGCGCTACCGGGCCGCGCGAGACGAACT
>JAKOMY010000255.1 GCA_022702225.1 Microbacteriaceae bacterium
GCTCGCATGGCATCCGAGTCTACGAGCGCCTCTACCCGCATGGGGCGGACGATGTCGAGGGGGTGTCGACGCGGGGGCCGCGAATAGAATCGATCCATGGCTGATTCTTCGTTCGACATCGTCTCCAAGATCGACCGGCAGGAAGCCGACAACGCGCTCAACCAGGCGCATAAAGAGGTGGAGCAGCGGTACGACTTCAAGGGCACCGATGCCTCCATCGCCTGGAGCGGCGAGTCGATCGTCATCAAGGCGAACTCCGAGGAGCGCGCCAACGCCGTGCTCGACGTCTTCCAGACCAAGCTCATCAAGCGCGGCATCTCGCTCAAGAGCCTCGAGACCGGCGAGCCCGTGCAAAGCGGCAAGGAGTACCGCATCACCTCCACGCTCAAGGAGGGCATCTCGCAAGAGAACGCGAAGAAGGTCAACAAGATCATCCGCGACGAGGGCCCCAAGGGCGTCAAGTCGCAGATCCAGGGCGATGAGCTGCGCGTGCAGTCGAAGTCGCGCGATGACCTGCAGGAAGTCCAGCGCCTCCTGAAGGCCGCCGATCTCGACGTCGACCTGCAGTTCACGAACTACCGGTAAGCCCCGAGTCGGAGCGAGGCCGTGGTCACGCGATGAGCGTTCCCGACGGGTACCCGCGTTGTCCGACCTGCGGCGACGTGTTGCGGTTCGAGGTCCTCGACGACGAGCGCTTTCTCGTGGCGTGGTCGTGCGTGACCTGCGGCCTCATTCGCACGACGGAACCGGTCTGAACGACCCTGTTCCTCGATGGAGTAGCCGAAAGATCGACCACCCCGAGTCGATCAGCCCTCGATGCCGTTGATCATCTGCGTGATCTCGCGCTCGGTCTCCCGACCGATGTTTCGCTCCTCCATGTGAGAAGGCATGTCGCTGTCGTCGTCGACGGAAGGGTTTTCGAACGGCTGCTTCTGATCCTTTTCCATACTTCGATGCTCACACGCGGACGCGACCGCGGCGAGGGGGTTGCGCGTCAGCGGTCGCCCCGCAGGGCGGCATCCGTCCACTCTTCGTGCGCGACCTCGCCGCGGGCGACGGCCTCCTCGCGCTGGCGGAGTTCGACGCGGCGGATCTTGCCCGAGATCGTCTTCGGCAGCTCGAAGAACTCGACACGGCGCACACGCTGGAACGGCGCGAGTCGCTCGCGCGCGAAGCGGAGGATGTCGAGCGCGACCTCTTCGCCCGCCTCGTGGCCCGCGGCCAGCACGATGTAGGCCTTCGGCACGGCGAGCCGCAGCTCGTCGGGGGCGGGCACGACGGCGGCCTCCATCACGGCGGGGTGCTCGATGAGCACGCTCTCCAGCTCGAACGGGCTGATCTTGTAGTCGGACGCCTTGAACACGTCGTCGGTGCGCCCGATGTACGTGATGCTGCCGGTGTCGTCGCGTCGCGCGACATCCCCGGTGTGAAACAGACCGTCGGCGAAAGCCTCGGCGTTGCGCTCGGGATCGCCCACGTAGCCGGTCATGACGTTGACGGGCCGTTCGGCGAGATCGATGCAGATCTCGCCCTCGTCGCCGCGCTCGCCCGTGACCGGGTCGACGAGCACCACGGGGCAGCCGGGCAGCGGGCGACCCATCGAACCGGGCACGAGCTGGGCGTTCGGCGTGTTCGCCACCACGGCGGTCATCTCGGTCTGGCCGTAGCCATCACGGATATCGAGGCCCCATGCGCGCTGCACCGAGGCGATGACCTCGGGGTTGAGCGGCTCACCCGCCGACACGACCTCGCGAAGCGCGCCGCGGCGCCCGGTGAGATCGGCCTGGATGAGCATGCGCCACACGGTCGGCGGCGCGCAGAAGGTCGTGACGCGGTCGTTCTCGAGCTCCGAGAGCAGCCGCTCGGCCGAGAAGCGCGAGTAGTTCAGGGCGAGCACGGTCGCCCCCGCGATCCACGGCGCGAAGAACAGGCTCCACGCGTGCTTGGCCCACCCGGGCGAGCTGATCGCGAGGTGCACGTCGCCGGGCTGCAGCCCGAGCCAGTACATCGTGCTGAGGTGGCCGACCGGGTACGACGAATGCGTGTGCTCGACGAGCTTGGGCTTCGAGGTGGTGCCCGAGGTGAAGTAGAGCAGCAGGCGGTCGTCTGCGGTGGTCTCCGGATGCCGGGCCGGCTCGGCATCCGTCTGGAAGGCGTCGTCGTACGTCGCCCAGCCGGCGTACTCGCCGCCCACGACGATACGGCCGAGTCCCTCGGGCAGGTCGTGGAACTTGTCGGCATCGGCTGCGCCGACGACGACGTGACGAATCTCGGCGCGCGCGATGCGGTCGGTGAGATCGACCCGGCCCAGGGCCGTGGTGGTCGGGGCGATGACCCCGCCGATCTTCATGATCGCGAGCATCGCCTCCCAGAGCTCGACGCGGTTGTCGAGCATCAGCAGCACCGACTCGCCGCGACGGACGCCGCGGGATGCCAACCATGCCGCGACCTGGTCGGAACGGCGCGCCAGCTCGTCGAACGTGCGCTGGTGGTGGGTGCCGTCGTCGTCGACGACGATGAGGGCGGGCGCGTCGTTTCCGCGCGCCATCGGGTCGAACCAGTCGATCGCCCAGTTGAACGCGCCCTCGAACGTCGGCCAGCGGAAGGACGCCGCCTGCTCGGGGGCGGTCCGCGCGGCGAGGAGTTCGTCTCGCGCGGCCCGGTAGCGCTCGGTGGCGGACGCGTCGGTGGGGATCATGGTGCTCCTTCGATCGTCGGCCCATTCGAGTCGACGTGACGACGCTACTCCCCCCGGTTCGACGCGCCGCG
>JAKOMY010000256.1 GCA_022702225.1 Microbacteriaceae bacterium
CGTAGGTCTCGACGACGACGGGACGCACACCGGTACGCCCGGTGGCCAGGGTCTGCAGGCGCAGCAGCATGAGCGCGCGGACGACCTCGCGCTCGACCTCGGCGCCGGTCCCGGCGGCGTGCGAGCGTATGAGGCTCGCCTGCAGCTGCGCCCGGCGGTCCTCGGCGATGAAGGTCGTCGCGAGGGCGCCGAAGCCCGTCGAGATGCCGTAGTGCGGCTGCGGGTCGTCGGCGAGCCCCTCGATGAGCGCCCGTGTGTCGGCCACCCGCTGCAGAGCGTCGGCGTCCACGTCGACCCGGGCATCGTGGCGGGCGACGTCGACGACCTCGCGCGGGGTGAGGGGACTGGCTCCGACGGTGACGCGTGCGTTCATACGCCGATTCCATCGCCTCGGGCGATACGGAATGCGGGGGATCTGGCATCCTGTGTCTGTCATGCCAGACAAACCCCGCCCTCAAGTCCCCGCCGCCGACCAGACGTTGCGGATCCTCTCGCTGCTCGCGCGGCAACCGGGGCCGATGGCCGCGCAGTCGATGGCGACCGCGCTCGGGATCCCCCGTTCCAGCACCTACCACCTGCTCGCGACTCTCGAGCAGCACGGCTACGTCGTGCACCTTCCGGGCGACCGGCGCTGGGGCCTGGGGACGGCGGCTTTCGAGCTCGGCGGCGGTTACGCCCGGCAACAGCCGCTCGCCCGCCTCGGTCGGCCGCTGCTCGCGGGGCTGTCGGACCGCGTCGGCGAATCGGCGCACCTCGCCGTGCTGGCCGGGCGAGACGTGCTCTACATCGTCGAGGAACGCGCCCCGCGCCGCCCCGCGCTCGTGACCGATGTGGGCGTCCGCCTCCCCGCGCACCTCACCGCGACGGGCCGGGCCATGCTCGCCGCGCTCCCCCGCGAGCAGGTTCGGGCACTGTTCCCGGATGCCACCGCCCTCACGCTGCGCCACGACGCGGGCCCCGCCACGCCGCGTGACCTGCGCGAGCTGCTCCGCGAGGTTCGGGCAGCGGGTCACGCGAGCGAGGACGGCGAGATCACCCCCGGATTCCGCTCCGTCGCCGCCGCGGTGCTCGATCACGCCGGGTGGCCCGCCGCGGCCGTGGCGATCACGTGGCCCGCCGACGGGGCCGAGCGTGATGCGAAAGCACTGGCGTCCTCGGCATCCGCGACTGCCGCCGAACTCGCCCGACGTATCGGCCACCCCACCTAGTCGCGCGCCGCTCAGTACCGGGCAGGACCGTGGCGCCTCAGCGCACCACCAGCCGCGGCTCCACGAGCACGTGGGCGGCCCCGGCCGTCGCGGCGCGCGGCGCGACGACCGTGCCGTTCTCGCCCATGAGCAGATCGAGAGCGCCGGATGCCACCCTCTCGGGCAACTGCTCCACGCTCGAGAGCCCGAGCGCTTCGACGGCGGGGGTGTTGTCGAAACCGATCACGGCGACATCGGGGCGACCAGCCAAGGTCACGGCGAGATGCGCGCCGATCGCGAGCGAATCACTCGCGCAGACGATGCCGCGCACGCCGGGGTCGGCCGCCAGGCCCGCTGTGACCACGTCGCGCGCGGCGGCGACGTTCTCTTCGACGACCCATCGCGGCCCCGAAGCTGACCTCTCGCGCCAGCCGCGCTCACGATCGTCACCCGTGCCCGAGCCGGAGGGCCACCCGAGGAACGCGATGCGCGGTACGCCCCGCTCCTGCAGGTGTATCGTCGCCGCGCGAGTTCCCGCGGCCCCGTCGACATCGACCCACAGATGCGCGGGCGCCTCGACGTCGTTCTCGCCCCACGGGCGACCGAACGAGACGAACGGCAGCCCGCGGTCCACGAGCCAGCCGGTGCGGGGGTCGCCGTGGAAGGTTCCGGTCACCACCACGGCATCCACCTCTCCCCCCTCGAGAAGGTCGCCGAGGCGGGCGATCTCTTCTTCGGGCGTGCGCGCGGCGTAGAGCAAGACGCGCATGTCACGTTCTCCCGCACGTTCGGTGAGGGCGTGCACGAAGCGGTCCAGGACGACGCCTGAGATACCACCGGCGTAGGGATCGAGATGGATGCCGATGGTCGAGCTGCGTCGCGTGCGAAGCCGACGGGCGGCGGCGTGCGGCCGATAGCCGAGCTCGGTGATCGCCGCCTCGACCCTCAGGCGCGTCGCTTCGCGGACGATATCCGGCGTGTTGACGACGTTCGAGACGGTCTGCCGGGAGACCCCCGCGACACGCGCGACGTCGTCGACGGTGGGCGCCTTCGCCATGTCTGCCCTCCCCCTCAGTCCGCTCCGGAGAGATCCGACCGGGCCGCCACGAGTCCGGCCAGATCGTCAGCCTAGGACGCCGGGCACCCTCTTGACAGCCAGGCCCGCCGTTCTTTACCGTTGTCAAACCGTCATTTGAACGTTCAAAAGATGGCCCTCCGAGCACCTGCGGAGGGGTCGCATGCCTCATCGAAGGAGAGAGACAATGACACGGCACACCCCCAACCGCCGCGCGCGAACCTGGCTCGGAGCCGGCGCACTGCTGACCACAGGCGCCCTGGCCCTGACGGCCTGCGGGTCGGGCTTCAACGACACCCCCGGCGAAGGTCAGGCCTCCGGCGGCGGCACGCTCAGGCTCCTCATCGGCTCGTCGGGCGACGCCGAGACGAAGGCCGTCACCGACGCCGTCGCCGCCTGGAGCGAGCAGTCGGGCGTGCAGGCCGAGGTCCAGACCGCCAACGACCTCCCCCAGCAACTCTCTCAGGGCTTCGCGGCCGGGTCTCCGCCCGACCTCTTCTACCTCGCCCCCGAGGCCCTCGCCGGCTACGCCGCAAACGGCTCGATCGCCGCCTACGGCGACGACCTGGCGAACAAGGACGATTTCTATCCATCGCTCGTCGACAACTTCACCGTCGACGGGAAGTTCTACTGCGCACCCAAGGATTTCTCGACCCTGGCCCTCATCATCAACACCGACCTCTGGTCGGCGGCAGGGCTGACGGATGCCGATGTCCCCACGACCTGGGACCAGTTGGCATCCGTCGCCCAGAAGCTCACCACCGACGGCCGCGTGGGCCTGGCGTTCGGCGCCGAGTACCAGCGCATCGGAGCCTTCATGGCCGAGGCCGGCGGCGGACTCGTCACCGACGGCAAGGCCACGGCGGACAGCTCCGCGAACGTCGAGGCGCTGAATTACGTCAAGACGCACCTGAATGACGGCACGTTCGCGTTCGCGTCCGACGTGGGCGCCGGGTGGGGCGGCGAGGCGTTCGGCACCCAGAAGGCCGCGATGGTCATCGAAGGCAACTGGATCACCGGCGCCATGTCGGCCGATTACCCGGGCGTGAAGTACCAGGTCGCCGAACTGCCCGCGGGTCCCGGTGGCAAGGGCACGCTGCAGTTCACCAACTGCTGGGGCATGGCCGCCGACAGCGGCAACCAGGATCAGGCGCGCTCGCTCGTCGAGTACTTGACCTCCACCGACCAGCAGCTGGCGTTCTCGAAAGCCTTCGGCCCGATGCCCTCGATCCAGTCGGCCGCCGACGCGTGGAGCGCGGCGAACCCCGACCTCACGGCGTTCCTCTCCGGTGCCGAGAACGCGCAGTTCCCGCCGAACATGGCCGGCGCCGCCGACGTCATCACCGACTTCAACGCCCAGCTGGAGTCGCTGAAGACGGGTGACCCGCAGGCGCTGCTGCAGACGGCGCAATCCAACCTCGAGGCCATCACGAAGTAGCCATGAGTGCTCTCACCTCAGCGCCGCGTCGCGCCGGATCCTCCTCCCCGGGAATCCGGCGCGGCGAGGCCGCCGCCGGCTGGCTGTTCACCGCCCCCGTGCTGATCATCCTGGGCGTGTTCCTGCTCGTCCCCGTGCTCATGGCGCTGTGGGTGAGCTTCTCTGACTGGACCGGGCGCGGCAGCCCCTTCTCGCCCAACGTCGGCTTCGTCGGTCTCGACAACTACGCCGCCGTCACCACAGGCGGCGGTCTCGCCGAGCGCGACTTCGGCACGGCGCTGCGCAACAACGCCTGGTACGTGCTGCTGGTCGTCCCCCTTCAGACGGCGCTGTCACTGTTTCTCGCGGTGCTGGTCAACCGCGCGATCCTCCGCGGCCGGGGGCTCTTCCGCACGGCCTTCTACTTCCCCTCGGTCACGAGCTCGGTGGCCATTACCGTGCTGTGGCTCTTCCTCTTCTCGGCATCCGGAGCCGTCAACGAAGTACTGTCGTGGCTCGGCATCAATGGACCGAACTGGTTCAGCGATCCCTCGGGCGTCGTGCACAACCTGCTCGGCGCCGTGGGGGTGACCAGCGGCCCCGCGTTTCTGACCGGCAATACGCTGCTCGGCGTCTCGTGGTGGGACTGGCTCGCCGGTCCGTCTGTCGCGATGTCGGCGTTCATCCTCATGGCGGTCTTCACCACCTCGGGCACGTTCATGCTGTTGTTCATCGCGGGCCTGCAGAACATCGGTGCCGATGTGCAGGAGGCCGCCATGATGGACGGCGCGAACGGCTGGGAGCGGTTCTGGCGCGTCACCCTTCCGCAGCTCAAGCCCGTGCTGTTCACGGTGCTGACCCTCGGCCTCATCGGCACCTGGCAGGTGTTCGACCAGATCTACACGGGCACCCAGGGCGGCCCGGGCAAGACGACACTCACCCCCGCCTACCTCAGCTACTCCTCGGCGTTCCTGTCGCAGCAGTGGGGCCAGGGCGCGGCGATCGCTTTCGTGCTGTTCGTGATCATCGTGGCGCTGACGATCCTGCAGCGGTTCGTGCTGCGCGATCGTCCCGTGTCGAAGCGGCGCCTCCGCCAATACGACGTGCACACGAAAGCAGCCCGACGATGACCGCGACCGCATCCCCACAGACCACGGTCCTCGCCGAACAGCGCCTCGGCGGACCCGAGAAGCCGACGAAGCACCGCATGTCGCGCAAAGCCCTCGGCTGGCAGATCGGCCTCTACGCCCTTCTGGTCGTGCTCGCCGTCATCTACATCTACCCCTTCCTCGTACAGGTGGCGACGTCGTTCAAGACGGATGCCTCGGCGGCGGCCGACCCGATCTCGCTCGCGCCGCAGCCTTTCACGTGGGCGGCGTACGAACGGTTGTTCCTCAACTCCGACTTCCCTGTATGGTTCGGCAATTCCGTCGTGGTCACCGTCTTCGTCACCGCGGGGCGCGTGTTCTTCAATTCGCTCGCCGGATACGCGCTCGCGCGGCTGCAGTTTCGGGGGCGCGGTCTCGTCTTCGCCGGACTCATCGCGGTCATGGCTGTTCCTACCGTCGTGCTGCTCATCCCGAAGTTCCTCGTGATCAACCAGCTCGGCATCTACGACTCCTACGCCGGCATGATTCTCCCGCTGCTCGTTGATGCCGCGGGCGTCTTCATCATGAAGAACTTCTTCGAGTCGATCCCACCGTCCGTCGAGGAGCAAGCGCGCATCGACGGGGCGGGGACCTTTCGCATCTTCTGGTCGGTCGTCCTTCCGATGGCTCGACCCGCGCTCATCACGATCGTCATCCTGTCGTTCCAGGGATCGTGGAACGAGCTGAGCCACTTCGTCATCTCCACCCAGTCCCCCGAGCTGACCACCCTGACCAAGGGCGTGGCCTCTCTGGCCAGCGGGCAGCTCAGCCAGGGCAGCCAATTCCCCCTCAAACTCGCGGCCGCGGCCATCATGACGATTCCCGTCGCCGTGGTGTTCTTCATCTTCCAGCGCCGCATCATGAACGCCAGCGAAGGAGCCGTCAAAGAATGACCACCGCCCCCACGATCACCCCGCCCGCCGCAACCGCCGTCGCCCCGGCTGCTCTGCAACCGCTGCTGAACGACGCCCTGATCGTGCTGCGCGCCCCGACCCAGGTCTGGTCCGACACCACGGGCGACATCGGCTCCGCTGCCGTGCACGGGGTCTACCACGGCGACGTGCGACACGTCCGGGCACTGACCGTGTCGTGCGACGATTCCACGATCGAGTGGATCTCGGCCGCTCCCGACGGAGCGTCGCGCGTGGTCTTCGGCGGGCTCCTGCGCGGGATCGACGACACGACCCCCGACCCCAAGGTGCGGCTTCTGCGCGATCGGCGGGTTGCCGACGGCGTCGTCAGCGAGTCGTGGACCCTGCGCTCGCGTCTCGACCGGCCCGTTCGCGCCGCATTGCATCTGCGGGTCGAGCCCGAGTTCGCGCAGTTGCACGAGGTGAAGTCCGGTCACGCGCTCGCTCGCAGCACCGACGTGACGGTCGACGGTGGTGGCGCGCGCGTCAACGCCGGCGCTCTGGGGCTCGAACTGATCGCTCCCGGGGCCCGGGTGGCATCCGGCGTCGACGGCGTGGTCGCCGTCTGGAGCGTCGAGGTGCCCGCGTTCGGCGAGGTCGAGATCGGCTGGTCGCTCAGGCTGCGCGATGACACCCTCGTTGTGGACTCCGCCACCGCGCCCGCCCGGTGGGATGCCGCGGGCGTCGCCGCCGGAGCTCCCGACGCGCGCCTGTCCCGGTGGCTGCGGACGGCCCTCGACGATCTGGACGCTCTGCGTCTGGCGCTTCCCGACCACCCGCTCGATGAATTCTTCGCCGCCGGGGCGCCGTGGTTCTTCACCCTGTTCGGACGCGACTCCATCTGGGCCGCGCGCCTCACCCTGCCGGTGGACCGTGAGATCGCGGCATCCACCCTCCGCGTGCTCGCGCGCCTGCAGGGGACCGATGACGACGCGCAGACGGCGCAGGAGCCCGGCAAGATCCTGCACGAACTGCGTGCTTCCGCGCTCGAGATGCCGGGTGAGGGGATCGTGCTGCCCCCGAAGTACTACGGCAGCGTCGACTCCACTCCGCTGTGGATCTGTCTGCTGGCCGATGCCCACCGTGCCGGCATGCCCGACGGCGAGGTGCGCGAGCTGCTGCCCTCGCTCCGCCGGGCGCTCGGCTGGATCCGCGACTACGGCGACAGCGACGGCGACGGCTTCCTCGACTACATCGACCGGCTCGGCACGGGCCTGTCGAATCAGGGGTGGAAAGACTCCGGCGACTCGGTCCAATGGCGCGACGGCAGCCTCGCCGAGGGACCGATCGCCCTCTGCGAGGTGCAGGCCTACGCCTATGAGGCCGCTCTCGCCGGCGCCGACCTGCTCGAGCGTTTCGGAGACACCACCGATGCCGACGACATCTCGTTCTGGCGCGTCTGGGCTGCCGATCTCAAGACGCGTTTCGCCTCGACGTACTGGGTCGAGACGCCCGAGGGGCGGTACCCGGCGATCGCGCTCGACCGCGACAAGCGCCCCGTCGACTCCCTCACCAGCAACATCGGGCATCTTCTCGGCACCGGCATCCTCTCCTCCGACGAAGAGGTGCACGTCGCCTCGCTGCTGCTCGGTGAGACCATGTCGAGCGGTTTCGGCATCCGCACATTGTCGACGGACGCCGCGGGGTATTGGCCCCTGTCCTACCACGGGGGCAGTGTCTGGGTGCACGACACCGCGATCGCGGCGCACGGCATGCTGCGCGCGGGACTCGTCGAGTCGGCGCGGGCGGTGGTGGAGGGGCTGCTGGATGCCGCCGAGGGCTTCGGGTACCGCGTTCCCGAGCTGCACGCCGGCGATCCGCGGTCACACTCGTCCGTGCCGACGCCCTACCCGGCCGCGTGCCGGCCCCAGGCGTGGTCGGCAGCCGCCGCGGTGGTGTGCCTGACCGCGCTCGCGCCCGCCCCCGGGGAGTGAGCCCGCCGGGCGGTGGTGGCCCGAGCGCCACCGCCCGGCGCCCCCTCCGCGGTGGGGCGCCAGAAGTGGCCCCGGGCCACCCCGGTGGCTTTGGGTCCACACCGCGGCCTCCCCCGCCCGGCCCTCCCCCGCGCCGGGGCACCAGAAATGGCCCCGGGGCATCCCCCATGGCCCCGGGGCCACAGCCGACCGCCGCGCGACCTCACGCCACCCGCGTGACCGTACCGCCGGTCAGCCGCACGAGCTCGGCGAACGTCAACGGGAACACGGTGTGCGGGGTGCCGCCCGCGGCCCAGATCTCGGGAAAAGCGGCGAGATCCTCGTCGACGATCGTGGTCAGTGGATGCGGGTGCCCGGTCGGCGCGACTCCCCCGATGGGCTGCCCGGTGGCGGCCAGCACCTGTGCGGGACTGGCACGACGGATGCCGCCGCGCCCGAGCCGCTGGGCCAGAGCCCCCGTGTCGACGCGGTGCGCACCGCTGGTCATGACGAGCAGGGGTTCGTCGTCACTCCAGAACACAAGGCTGTTCGCGATGGCCCCGACGTCCACCCCCAGGGCGGCGGCCGCGAGGGCCGCGGTGGATGCGGCATCGGGGAGTACGACGATCTGACCGTCGATTTCCGCGGCCTGCAGGGACGCGGCGACAAGACGACTGCGGGTGGGGAGGGCGTCGGACATGCCGCCCAGCCTAGGTCCGTCTGCGTGTCCCCCTCCCCCGCCCGCCGTCACACGATCCGCTCGAGGTCGTATGGTGTGGCGCCGTCCGGGCTCCCCGTCGCTGCACTCGCATCCGACCGCCTCACCCGTCAGAATGGATGCCGGATGCCGCAACGCCGCGGCCCCCGACAAGCGCTGCCCACAAGGCGGCCGACGACAAGGAACGCGATGACCAACGCTCTGCCCCTGCCCGATTTCACGCACGAACGCGTGGAGGTGATCACGGGGCGACGCAGCGGTCTGCTCGTCGCCGTGGCGCTCCACTCCTCGGTCCTCGGCCCCGCTCTCGGCGGTGCACGACTGTGGACGTACCCCTCGTGGACCGACGCGCTCGGCGACGCCCTCCGCCTCTCGGCGGCGATGACGCTCAAGAACGCCGCTGCCGGTCTCGATGCCGGAGGCGGCAAGTCCGTGATCGGCCTGCCCGAGGGCACCGTCCTCGACGCCGACCGGCGTCGTGCCGCCTTCCTCGACCTCGGTGACGCCGTCGACAGTCTCGGTGGCCTGTACCGCACCGCCGAAGACGTGGGCTCGACGACCGAGGACATGCTCGTCGTGAGCGAGCGCACCCCGCACGTCGTCGGCCTGCCCGACACCGTGGGCGGCTCGGGCGAGCCCGCGGGCCCGACGAGCCTCGGCGTCTACGCCTCTCTCATCGCGACCCTCGAACGCGCCGTCGGCACGCGTGACGTCGCCGATCGCCGCATCACGATCGCCGGCCTCGGGCAGGTCGGCGGACGCCTCGCCGAGCGCCTCGCCGCCGAGAACGCCGTCCTCACCGTCACCGACGTGAACCCCGCCAAGCGCGCCCTCGCCGCCGAGCTGGGCGCGTCGTGGGTCGAGCCGAGCGAGGCGCACCTCATCCCCGCCGATGTCTTCGTCCCCGCGGGCATCGGCGGCGTCCTCACCGACGAGGTGATCGACGCCCTCGACGCCCGCGCCGTGTGCGGCCCCGCGAACAACCCGCTGGCCGACCGCTCCGGTGCCGACCGGCTCGCGGCCCGCGGCATCCTCTACGCCCCCGACTTCGTGGTCAACGCCGGAGGGGTCATCTATCTCGACCTGGTGGCCAAGCAGCGCGGCACTCTCGACGAGATCATGGGTCGCGTCGCCGGGATCGGCGACACCGTCCGCCGCGTGTTCGACGAAGCCGCGAGCCGGGGCGTGACCCCGCTCGCCGCTGCGGAGGGGCTCGCCGCCGAGCGACTCGCCGCGGGCGCAGGTCGCACCGCGCTCGTCTAGACCGCGGCGGGAAAGAAGAAGAACCGGATGCCGCTCGCGCGGCATCCGGTTCTTTTGTTCGAGAACGTCAGTGAGCGGCGTCGTAGGCCGCGAGAACGGTAGCGGAGATGCGTCCCCGATCATTGATGGGGAAACCATTCTTCTGCGCCCACGATCGCACGTCGATCAAATCGCGGGTGGGAATGGCGCGTCCCCGGGGAGTGCGTCGAGGGGTGGCCGGAGACGACCCGATCGGTCGTGCGGCGGAAATGAACGGCCGAAACGCGTCGCGCAGTATCTCGGCATTCTGGGGAGACAGATCGATCTCGTAGGAACGCCCTTCCAGAGAGAAGGTCAGAGTGGTTCCGTCTTCGATGACCGATCCGTCGAGATCATCGATCGTCTGCGTGATGTGCTTTTTCGCCATGCCGCGACCATATGCCGCCGACGAGGCGCATTCCGGGC
>JAKOMY010000272.1 GCA_022702225.1 Microbacteriaceae bacterium
CCCGAGACCAAGAGGACGGCGAGGGCGATCGCCACACCGCGGAACAGCTGAGACAGAGGGCCCGGCGACGTGAGTCGCCCGTGACGCGCGACGGTTCGCTGACCGCGCGGGGTGGAGGTCTTGCTCACTCGGGTCCTTTCGAGACGGATGCCGCCGGCCCGGCAGCACGTCGACCTCGACGGATCGGCGAGAGGTCGGGGTAATACTAGGGACCGCGATCTGTGAATGCCGTGAGGATCGGGCGTTTCGCCCGGGTGAGGTGGGCCGCGGGGCGATCGCGCGCGAACGTGCGCACGACGCAGCAGGCGTCGGCGTCACATGTCCCCCAAAGTTCCGACAGAGAAGCCTGACAGCGCGTCGATAGGTTCGTGACTGCAGCTGCGATCTCCCGCCATCCGCCCACAGGGTCATGTCCGTGGAAAGAGGGCTACTCGTCGATAAAAGAGGATGACGCATGGGTCAGACAATTCGAAGAAGGGCCGCGACTCTCGCGGCAGCGATGATGTTCGCAGCGGTCGGAGTGGTGACGCAGATCGCCAGCGCACCGCCGGCACATGCCGAGTTCGGGGCGATGATCTATCCCGTATCGGGAACCGTCACCGGGCTCGTCGGAGATCGGTGCGAGGGACGGCCATCGGATCACCAGGGCGTCGACATCGCGGGCAACGGCGGAACTCCCATCGTTGCCGCATTCGACGGCACCGTGACACTGAGAGTCGTCAACTACGGCAGCACCAGCTATGGCAATTACGTCGTCATCACTCATGCGAGCGGCTACACCACGCTCTATGCCCACATGAGGGACGCACCACCCGTCGCTCAGGGGCAGACGGTCTCTCGGGGTCAGCAGATCGGAATCGTCGGCAACACCGGAAACTCCTTCGGCGCCCACCTGCACTTCGAGCTCAAACGGAACGGCGCGAACGTCACCAACAATGCCTTCTCGTGCGGCAGAAACGTCTCACGGGGATCCGCCATGAGCATGGACTTCCCTGGGCTGGGAAGCAACTCCACCCCGACGACACCGCCCCCGCCGGATCGCGACGGCGATGGCGTTCCAGACAGCTTCGATGTCTGCCCCGACTACCCCGGCTTCGCGCTCTACGCAGGCTGTGGCCTGCCGAGATCCGCAAATTCGACGGACTTCGACGGCAACGGAAAAGCAGATGTCTTCTACGGCAACCCCAACGGCCAGTGGTGGGCATCCGACGGCGGCTCCGCCCCATGGCGAATCCTGAACACCGCGAACATCGATACGAAGCTGTTCCAGTTCGCCGACTTCAACGGCGACGGCAAAGACGATGTCTTCGCTCCGCAACCGAACGGCAACTGGCTCGTCTCGTATGGCGGCACCAGCGGCTGGACAGTCATGAACAGCGCTCCGAGCCTCGGCGGCCAGGAGTTGCAGTTGGGCGACTTCAACGGGGATGGAAAAGCTGACGTGTTCTACGCCAACCCCACCAACTCCGAATGGTGGGTCTCCTATAGCGGGAACACCGGATGGCAGATTCTGAACACGGGTGTTCCGGCAACGGATGTGCGAATCGCAGACTTCAACGGAGATGGCAAGAGCGACGTGTTCTACGCGCACCCGAACGGCGACTGGTGGGTCTCGTACGGCGGGAACACCGGGTGGCAGATCCTCAACTCCGCCAATGTGCCGGGGGCGGAACTGAAGTTCGGCGATCTCAATGGCGACGGGAAGGACGACGTCTTCTGGGCCAACGGACGCGACGGACGGTGGTGGGTCTCTTACGGCGGGAACACCGCATGGACCATCACGAACACCGCGAACGTACCGCTGCAAGACCTGCAGCTCGCAGACGTGACCGGAAACGGCACGGCAGACGTGTTCTTCCCGAACACGGGGGCGGGAGCCTGGTGGATCAGCGAGTCGGGCACGAGCGCATGGACATCCATCAGCGGCACGAGCGTCGACCCCCGATTGCTCGTCGTGAGCTGACCGGCGCATCTCTCGGCCGGGCCGACAGGTGCGGCCGAGAGATGCGTTCCGGGCGGCGCAGAACATGACGATCCCGATGCGAGAGCCTCGGGCGTGGACGGTCTCGTGCCGCTCAGCCAGGTGAAAAAACGAAGGCGGGCCCCCGCGGGCCTGCCTTCGTCGTCGCGGAGGGTGTGGGATTCTCCCCACCGCCCCTCCACCGTCCGCTTTGCGCCCGGCGGAGCCTCCGGCGGCGTGGACCCAACTGTGTTCTCATCCCGCTCAGCCGGTCAGAACGCGAGAAGCGGACCCCACGGGGCCCGCTTCTCGCGTGGCGGAGGGTGTGGGATTCGAACCCACGGGACATTGCTGCCCACTGGTTTTCAAGACCAGGTCCATCGGCCGCTCGGACAACCCTCCTGAACGCACCGAGTCTACCGAGCCGCGAACGCGGCGCGACACGACGGGACGTCAGCGCTGCGGCCCCGGGCGAACGTGCACCCGGGGCCGCCGGCCGAGCTCAGCCGAGCGGGCCGTACAGGGCCGGCGTCGTGCGGGCGTGAGTCGCCTGCTCGAAGCCGTAGGCGAGACCCAGGAGCGGGCCCTCGGCGAAGTCGCGGCCGAGGAACTCGAGGTTCACTCCCCCCCTCGAGGCCTCGGTCGACAGCCCCTGGCCCATGGGCACCGTGA
>JAKOMY010000333.1 GCA_022702225.1 Microbacteriaceae bacterium
CGCGGCTACCCCGCCCTGGTCGACGAGACGGACAGCGTCGCCCTGCGTGTGGAGGCCACGCCCGAAGACGCCGCGCGGCACACGCGTGCAGGTATCCGGCGCCTCCTGCTGCTGGCCGTCCCCTCCCCCGCCACCTACGTTCTCGACCACCTCACCGCGAACGAGAAGCTCGCGCTCGCGGCCTCGCCCTATCAGAACGCCAAGGCGCTGATCGAAGACGCGCGCGTCGCCCTGGCCGATGACGTCCTGCTGCGCGAGGCGCCGACCGGAGTGGTGCGCACGAGGGCCGACTTCGAGCGGGTACGGGATGCGTTCTCGGCCGTCTCGGTCGAGCGCACCTTCCAGACGGTCTCGCTCGCGGCGAAGATCCTGCTCGCGCAGCGCGAGGTCGAGAGGGCGATGAAGGATGCCGCGTCCATCACGCTCCTGGGCGCGCTCAACGACGTGCGGGGTCAGGTGTCGGGGCTGATCTTCCCGGGGTTCCTCGCGCGAACCGGCCTGCACCGCCTGCAGCACTACCCCCGCTACCTCGCGGGGGCGCTGGAGCGCGTGACGACCCTGTCGGACAACCCCGGGCGCGACCGCCAGCGGCAGACCGAGTACGAGCGCTCCGCAACCGCGTTCACGGAGGCGGGCGGTGTCATCCCCCTGCCCGCCGACGCGCCCGCGAACCTCGTTCAGACGCGCTGGCTGCTCGAGGAACTGCGCGTGAGCCTGTTCGCCCAGCGCCTCGGCACCGCCGAACCGGTCTCGCCGCAGCGCATCGCGAAGGCGCTCAAGGGCGCGTGAGTCGCCGGGGATCGTCGCTTCCGATCCCCGGGTCCGCGTCGGATCCCGATCTCAGACGCCCAGCGCACCGCCCCACGCGCGCAGGAGCGCCTCGAGGCCGCGGCGCTGCGCCGCATCGAGGCCCGCGAGCAGCCGCTCCTCGTTCGCGAGGTGGGCGGCGAAGGCCTCGTCGATCACGCGGCGCCCCGCAGCCGTCAGGCGGATGACGCGCGCGCGTCCGTCGTCGGCGTCGTCGTCGCGCACGACGAGACCGGATGCCACGAGCCGGTCGACGCGCTTGGTGACCGCACCGCTGGTCACCATCGTGTGGTGCGCGAGCTCTCCGGGGGCCGCGGCGAACGGCTCTCCGGCACGGCGGAGGGCGGCGAGGATGTCGAACTCCCCCTCGCCGAGGCCGTACCGCCGGTAGACGGCGGTCAGCTCCTCGCGCAGGTGGTCGGCGAGGCGATGCAGGCGGCCGATCACCTGCATCGGGGAGGGGTCGAGGTCGGGGCGCTCGGCGCGCCACTGCGCGGTGAGGGTGTCGACGCGATCGGGTGCGGTCATCCTTCCACTTTATCTTCCATGGAAGCTAAAGTGTCTTCCATGGAAACCACCTGGCGCACCGTCACGATCACCGCCGTCGCTCCGATCGCGTGGGGCGCGACCTACGTCGTGACCCGCCACCTTCTGCCGGCGGACGCCCCCCTGTGGGGAGCCGCCCTGCGCGCCCTGCCCGCGGGTCTCCTGCTGTGGGCCCTGGCCCGGCGTCGGCCGGTCGGTTCGTGGTGGTGGCGGGCGCCCCTTCTCGGCCTGCTCAACTTCGGAGCGTTCTTCGTCCTGGTCTACGTCGCCGCGCAGGCGCTGCCGTCGTCTATCGCGGCGTCGGTGATGGCGTTGGCTCCCCTGGCCCTGGCGGGTCTCGCGTGGCCCCTGCTCGCGCAGCGTCCGAGCCTGCGATGGGCGCTGGCCTGCGCCGTCGGCATCCTGGGTGTCCTTCTCGTCGTGGGCTGGAGCGCGGGCGCTGTCGCTCCCCTGGGCATCGCGGCGTCGGTGCTCGCCCTCCTCGCCTCGTCACTGGGGGCGATCCTCACCACCCGGTGGCGCGACGAGACCCCGCTACTCGCGATGACGGCCTGGCAGCTCACCGCGGGCGGGATCGCCCTCGTCCTCGTCGCCGCCGTCGTGGAGGGGAGTCCCCCTCGAGTGGATGCCGCGGGCGTGGCCGCCTACGCCGCGATCGCGGTCGTCGCGACGGCCCTGGCCTTCGTCTGCTGGTTCACCGGGCTCCGCCGCCTGCCGGCCGGAACGGTGGGACTGATCGGCCTGCTCAACCCGGTCACCGGGATCGCTCTCGGCGTGCTCGTCGGCGGGGAGTCTCTCACCCTCGCGCAGGCCTTCGGGATGGCGCTGGTGCTGGCGGCCATCGCGATCACCAACCTCCGCCGCCGCGGCTCCGCGCCCGTCTCCGCCCCCGCGCGGAAACCGCCCGTCCCCGCGGCGTGAGCGGGGGCGGGCGGCACGCGGGAGATCACGACCGCAGGCGCACCTCGCCCATCGTGGCCGTGACGTCGACCTCGGCCGTGGCCGTGGAGCTCTCGCGCAGGCCGTTGTCGACCTGCCCGAGGCCGTCGTCGACGCTCACGCGGTAGTCGTCGTCGGGCAGCCGCAGGTCGATCGATCCGGCGGTGAGCTCGACGTCGGTGCGCGACGGTGTGGAGCCGCGTAGTTGCGCCGTCACCTCTCCCCCGGCCACCTCGATCGCGGCGGTGCCGACGTCGCGCAACTGCGCCGAGGCCGATCCCCCCGACACGTTCAGATCGATCTGAGAGGCCGCGCCGCTCAGCGAGGTCGTCCCGCCCGCGACCCGGATCGACACCGTGCCGTAGTCGCCCTGCAGGTCGAGCGTGCCCCCGCTCACCTGCGCGTCGACGCCGACGCCGCTGACGGCCCACTCCCGCGGCAGGGTGAGCGTGGCCGACGATCCCGTCCCCCACCCGACGAAGGTCCCGTTCGGCGAGGCCACGCGCAGGGAATCGCCGCGCCGTTCGAACGTCCACCCCGACCGGTTCTGCGCGGCGTCGAGACGCGCGCTCGCGACGTCGCCGTAAGCGATCGTGAGCGCTCCCCCGGTGATGTCGATGTCGAGGGAACCCGCGGCCTGCTCCGCGTCGTCGACACGGCTTGAGCTGCGGTCGGCGTCGCGCAGAACGACGACCGCCGAGGCGCCGGTTCCGGCCACCGTGCCGAGGGCGACGCACGCGCCGACCACGATCGTGGCGATCGACACGGCGAAGGCGGAGCCGCGACGTCGCGGGCCGTCGGGGGCGGGGAGGGGGGCGTTCGCGGTCATGAGGTCGCTCCGGTGTGGTCGTGGCCCAGGTGCACGAGAGCGGCGATGACGCGGCGGTTGCCGGTCTCGTCCTGCTCCAGTCCGAGCTTGGTGAAGATGGCGGTGATGTACTTCTCGACGCTCGCCTCGCTGACGAACAGCGCGGCGGCGATGGCCTGATTGGAGCGTCCCTCGGCGATGAGTGCGAGCACGGCCCGCTCGCGCTCGGTGAGGCTCTGCAGGCGCTCGTCGCGCCGACGCCGGGTGAGCAACTGCGCCACGACCTCGGGGTCGAGCACGGTGGCACCGGCCGCGATCGAGGCGACGGCGGCGAGGAAGTCGGCGACGTCGGCCACGCGGTCCTTCAGCAGGTACCCCAGGGCGCCCTGGCCGTCGGCGATGAGGTCGCTCGCGTACCGCTCCTCGACGTACTGCGACAGCACGAGCACAGCCAGCCCCGGATGCCGCGACCGCAGCGCGATGGCCGCGCGGATGCCCTCGTCGGTCCAGGTCGGCGGTAGCCGGACGTCGAGGATGCACAGCTCCGGCGCGGTCTCGACGACGGCGGCGTCGAGACCGCCGGCGTCGGCGAGTGCGGCGACCACCTCGTGACCGTCGTCGGCGAGAAGGCGCACGAGGCCCTCGCGCAGGAGGACGGAGTCCTCGCAGATCAGGATGCGCACGGGACCGTCACCTCCACCGTCGTCGGACCGCCCTGCGGGCTGTCGATGCGCGCCGTGCCGCCCGCCGCCGTGACGCGGTTGACGATGCCGTCGAGACCGCCGCCGGGCACGATGCGCGCCCCGCCCAGGCCGTCGTCCTCGACGCGGGCCCAGAGCGAGCCGTCGTCGCGCACGCGCACGTCGACGCGGCAGGCGGCGGCGCGGGAGTGCTTCGGCGTTGGTGAGGGCCTCCGCGATCGCGAAGTACACCGCTTCCTCGGTCGCGCGACCGCAGCGGCGCGGGAGCCGCACGTCGAGGGTCACGGGGATGTGCGAACGCGACGCCAGGGCCGAGAGGGCGGCATCCAGCCCCCGATCCTCGAGGACGGACGCGTGGATGCCGCGGGCCAGCTGCCGCAGTTCGGTGATGGCCGACTTGGTGGAGGCGTGCGCCTCGGCGACGAGGGCCTTCGCCGCTTCGGGGTCGTCGTCGATCTTCGTCTGCGCGAGGCCGAGGGTCATGCCGATCGAGACCAGGCGCGGCTGAACGCCGTCGTGCAGGTCGCGCTCGATGCGGGTGCGTTCCACCTCGGCCGCACGCACCGCTCCCGCGCGCCGGGTGTCGGAGGTGCGCGCCTGCTCGAGCAGCTGCGCCTCGCGCGAGGGGACGAAGATCGCTCGCACGATGACACCGTCGAGGATCGCCAGGCCGACGACGACGGCGAGGCCTCCGATGACGGCGATCATCCCCACGAAGGGGGCGGCGGCGCCGTGGAGCGGGATGAGGTCGAACAAGCGGGTGTTGGTCCACCCGAACACCGGGCTGACGGCGAGGGCGAGACCCCACGCGAACCCCGCGAGGGCCGTCAGCGTCACCATGCCGAGCACGGTCGCGATCGTGAACGACGCCACCGC
>JAKOMY010000341.1 GCA_022702225.1 Microbacteriaceae bacterium
CTCCGCCGCCAGCCCCACCTTCGCCTTCGCCCACGAGCGCCCGCGCGTGTCCTTGAGGATGTCGTACTCGACGTCGACGTGCGGTTCGATCGCGCTGTACTTGTCGTTCGGCGCCCCGATGACGAGCTGGAAGCCGAGGCCGCGCCACGCGCCGATCGCGCGCTTGGTGAAGTGGGCGTCGGCCTTGATGAGCGCCTCGTCGAGGAACACGGGCGCGTACCGCGGCCGTTCGGCACCGGCATCCCCGAGCTGATACCGCAGAGCGGCGCCGACGATGAAGGCGATGAGCTCCTGCGACTCGCCTCCCGACTTCTCGCCGATGTGGTCGTAGAGGGCGACGTGCTCGCCGGTGTCGGCGCGGAAGCGCTCGGCGCTGACCCGCACGTGGTTACGCACGTCGACGAGGTCGGCGAAGTCGGGTGCGGTCGGCCGGATGCGGCCGATGAGCCGCGCCATCCGCCCGTACACGGCTTCGCGCTCCTCATCGGATGAGGCGGCGTCGATCGCGGCCCGCACGTCGCGGAGCTCCCGGCGGAAGCGCTTGCGCACCTCGGACTGGCTCTCGCGCGGCACGATCTGCAGCCGGTGCTCGTCGTCATAGAACGGCAGATCCTGCATGATGTCGTTGATCGGCGCGATGCGTTCGCGGATCTCGCGCAGGGCCCGGGTGAGAGCGGAGTCGAGGCTGGTGAGGTCGTTGCCCGACAGGCGCAGCAGCGAGTCGCGCCACTCCGCTTCGAGCTCGTGCAGGCCGCTGGCCTCGAGGTCGGCGAGGATCCGCTCGAAGTCGCCGAGCGAGTCGTCGGGGTCGGCGAGCAGGTTGGGGCTCGGCCACCGGTCGGTGAACGCGGTCATCGTGCGGCGGAGGCTCTCGCGTTGGTCGCTCCACGTCTCTTGCGCGCTCCGCTGTTCCTCGAGCAGGCGCTTCGACGCGGACTCGAGGGCCGCGTCGAAGCGCGCGAGCCGCTGCGACGGCGAGAGGTCGTCGCCGGAGGGCGCCACGAACAGCCCGTCGAGGTAGGCGACCTCATCGGGGGTGAGCGTCATCTCGAGGTCCTCGGCCCGTTCGAGCAGGATCTGCGCGGCATCCACGTCGTCGGTGATCTCGGCCCAGCGCGCGGCGAGCGCCTGCTGCTCGGTCTTGGCTCCGCCGATCTCCTCGCGAAGGCGCGCCACGCGGGCCTTCGCGCCCGAGATCTGCTCCTGCAGCTCGGCGATGCGGGGGTTGCCCGCGGTGATGTCGACCACGGTCTCGTTCCAGCGGTCGAGTTCGCGTTGAACGGATGCCACGTCCACCTGGTCCCACGACAGATCGGCGATCTTCTCGAGGGCACCGCGCCGGGCGTCGAAGGCGTCGAGGGCGGCGGCGGCCTCATCGACCGCGGTCTTGGCGGTGGCGAGGTCGCGGCGCACGGTGACGATCTGCTCGCCGAGCTCGGTGAGGCGTACACGCGACGAGAATCCCAGGATGCTCTGACGCGCCGACCCGCCGTGAGCGCCGCGTGCGCCCTGGCTCGTCTGTCCCGAGATGGTCAGGGCCATGCGGTGCTGCGACAGCTCCGATACGGAATCGACGCACACGAAGGCGAACTGCTGCTCGAGCCGGTCCTGCAGCCACCCGGTGAAGGGGGAGCGGCGGAACTCGAGGCGCCCGGGAAGGGTCGCGGGGTCGAGCCCGCCGCGCTCGGGCAGGTCGGTGGGAACGCCCTCGAAGCGCAGCCGCTCGCCGAGGCGCACGCCGTCGATCGCGGAGCGGAAGGATGCCAGGTGCGCGGCGTCGACGAGCAGCGTCGTCGCGAATCCGCCCAGGGCGAGGGTGAACGCCCCGCGCCACGGCTCGAACTCGGTGCGCACGTCGACGAGCTCGGCGACGAAGGGCAGCTCGGCGGCGGTGAGTCCCGCGGCCTCGGCGAGAGCTTCGCGGGCTTCGTGGAGACGCTGTGGGATGTTGTCGTCGCGGGTCTGCGTGCGCCGGTGCTCGGTCTCGAGGGCGGCGAGCTGCTGGCGCAGATCGGTGTGCCGGCTGCTGGCGGCGACGAACGCGTCGCGCACCGCGCTCTTGGCATCCGCGTCGGCGAGGGTGCGACGCGCCTCGGCGACGAGGGCGGCGAACTGCTTCTCGGTGGCGACCTCGACCGACAGCACCGACAGCGCCGCCTCGAACCGCTCGCGGTCGCGCTGCATACCGGCGAGGCGCCTCTCGAGGTTCCGGAGCTCGCGCTGGGCGGCATCGAGCCGGTCGCCGCCGGCTGCGCGCAGCACGTCGCCGAGTCCCTCGCGCTCGGCCTCCGCCGCATCGGCGAGGGACTGGCGTTCGCGCACGAGCGCGTCGGTGGCGTGGGTGCGCTCGCGCAGCTCGGCCTCGACCGCTTCGAGCAGGTCGACCCGGCGCTGGGCGCGCCAGAGCGAGGCGCGCGAGTCGGGGTCGCCCAGACGGCCGAGCGCGTCGATCAGGCGCAAGCGCTCGGCGGCGTCGTCGATGCGCGTCTTCATCCCGCGGATGGGCTGCAGCGCACGCACCTGCTGGCGGGCTTCGAGCATGCGCGTACGCGTCGACTCGAGTCCGTCGAAGTGCGTGACGACGGCGTCGGCGACGACGAGCGTCTCGGGCTCCTCGAGCACCATGCGCTTGTACAGGTCGTCGACGGTGGTGATCTGCTGCCCGGCCTGGATGCGCGCGAGAAGGCTCATGGCTTTCGTTCCCGCGCCCGCCGCCCCGATGCCGAGCACCGCGTGCAG
>JAKOMY010000343.1 GCA_022702225.1 Microbacteriaceae bacterium
CCCTCGTGTCCGACGAGGGCGGACTCGATCTCGGCCGTCGAGAGCCGGTGGCCGGACACGTTCATGACGTCGTCGACCCGGCCGAGCAGCCACACGTCGCCGTCGTCGTCGAGGCGTGCGCCATCGCCGGCAAAGTAGTAGCCCTTGTCGGCAAACTTCTCCCAGTAGGTCTCGCGGTACCGGTCGGGGTCTCCCCAGATGCCGCGGAGCATGCTCGGCCAGGGCTCGGTGATGACGAGGAGGCCCCCACTGCCGTTGCCGACCGGCTCGCCCTGCTCGTCGACCACGGCGATCGAGACGCCGGGGATCGGCACTTGGGCAGAGCCGGGCTTGGTCTCGGTCACTCCGGGGAGCGGGGAGATCATGATGGCACCGGTCTCGGTCTGCCACCACGTGTCGACGATGGGGGTCTTGTCGGCGCCGATGATCTCGCGATACCAGATCCAGGCCTCGGGGTTGATGGGTTCACCGACGGAACCGAGGAGGCGGAGCGACGACAGATCGAACTTCTGCGGCACGTCGCGCCCGATCTTCATGAACGAACGGATCGCGGTCGGCGCCGTGTAGAAGATCGTCACGCCGTGCTTCTCGATGAGCTCCCACCAGCGTCCCGGATGCGGAGTGTCGGGGGTGCCTTCGTAGAGCAGCTGCGTCGCGCCGTTGGCCAGGGGGCCGTACGTGACGTAGGTGTGTCCCGTGATCCAGCCGATGTCGGCGGTGCACCAGTACACGTCGGTTTCGGGGTGCACGTCGTGGACGACGCGGTTGGTGAATGCGGCTTGGGTGAGGTACCCGCCCGAGGTGTGAAGAATCCCTTTCGGCTTTCCGGTGGTTCCTGACGTGTAGAGGATGAAGAGGGGGGTCTCGGCGGGGAACGCCTCGGCCTCGTGGTCGGCGGAGGCCTTCGGAACCACGTCGTGCCACCAGAGATCGCGGCCCTCGGACCAGTCGACCTCGTTGCCGCCCCGCTTGACCACGAGCACGTGCTCGACCGTCTCTTGCTCACCGGAGCCGTTGCGGTCGGCGAGGGCCAGGTCGACCGCGGGCTTCAGGGGCGACACCTTTCCCTTGCGCCATCCCCCGTCGGCGGTGATGACGAGCTTGGCGCCCGCGTCGTCGATGCGCGCGCGCAGGCTGTCGGCCGAGAACCCGCCGAAGACGACGGAGTGCACGGCGCCGATTCGCGCGACGGCGAGCATCGAGGCGACGGCCTCGGGGACCATCGGGAGGTACAGCGCGACGCGGTCCCCTCGCTCGACACCGAGCTCGGTGAGGACGTTCGCCAGGCGCTTCACCTCGTCGGTCAGCTCGGCGTAGGTGACGTTGCGCTGGTCGCCGGGCTCTCCCTCCCAGCGCAGAGCTATGCGATCGCCATTGCCCGCTTCGACGTGCCGGTCGAGGCAGTTGTACGCGACGTTGAGCTCACCGTCGGCGAACCACTCCGCGAACGGGGGGTTCGACCAGTCGAGCACCTGCGTGAAGGGGCTGTGCCAGTGGAGCTCACGGGCTTGCTCGGCCCAGAAACCCTCGCGGTCCGCTGCGGCGCGCTCGTAGAGATCGCGGTGGGCGACGGCCTGGGCGGCGAAGTCGGCCGACGGCGCGAACCGGCGGGTCTCGTTGAGGAGGTGGTCGATCTGGCTGCTCATCGCGGCGCTCCTTCGCGTTCACGGACCCGCGCAACTGCGCGCGGTGTCCTCACTGTGGTCACGCTATCGACCCCCTCCTGCACCGGTTACCTCCGATAGATGGGATCGGGGTGAATGGGAAACAGGTGATATATCGCCGTGAATAGGTCGGTCGAGTTGGCCGGACCCATCTGCACGCGTACTCTAGCTAGCGCCCGAACATCGCTTCCGGCACTCGCGTCGGGGGGAGCCCCCCAATTTTTCCCCGGCGCGTGGCGGCATCCCTCGCCCCCCACTGTAGGGATGCCGCCCCCTCTTTCTTGGTGCTGTTGCCCCTCGCTGTCGAGGGTCTGTCCCGAAACGTCTTGGGTGGTTCCTCCCCAGGAGCGGTTGTTCACTCCGCCTCCACCGATCGCCTCGGACGGCCCGCGGACCGTCGCATCGTGACCCTACGGTCGTCGCGTGACCTTCCTCACCCCACTCCGCAACGGCCTCGACAACGGGGTCGTCGACACGCTCGATCCCGCGGTGGCGTTCCTCCGTCCCTTCCTCGACGACCCGTGTGTCACGGACCTCTTCGTGAACGGCGACCGGGGACTCTTCGTCGACCGGGGTGAGGGGGTCGAGCGGGTGACGTCGTGGCTGGCGAGCGAGGCCGAGGTGCGCCGTCTCGCGGTGCGCCTGATCGCGCTCGGGGGTCGTCATCTCGACGACGCATCGCCCTGCGTCGACGTCCGGCTCGAGAGGGGAGTGCGGGTTCACGCCGTTCTGGCACCCGTGGCTGCGAGCGGGACGAGTATCTCCGTGCGGGTCCCGAAGTTCGACGGCCCTGATCTCGGCGACCTCCAGCGTGCGGGCATGTTCTCAGCGCGTCAGCGGGAGCGGCTGGAGCGCCTCGTCGACCGGCGAGAGAACGTGCTCATCGCCGGGCCGACCGGGGCGGGGAAGACGACCCTTCTCGCTGCGCTGCTCGCTCGGGTCCCCGCGACGGAGCGCATCATCACGATCGAAGAAGTTGCGGAACTGCATCCCGACCATCCGCACCACGTCGCGCTCGAGGCGCGACAACCCAACATCGAGGGCGCCGGTGGCATCTCCCTCTCCCGTCTCGTGCGCGAAGCGCTGCGCATGCGCCCCGACCGGCTGATCCTCGGCGAGTGTCGGGGGGAGGAGATCCGGGACCTGCTCATGGCCCTCAACACCGGCCACGACGGGGGAGCGGGAACCCTCCATGCGAGCAGCCTCGTCGATGTCGCGACGCGTCTCGAAGCCTTGGGGGCCCTCGCGGGAATGGATGCCAGAACCTGCGCGCGCCAGAGTGCCGGAGCCATCGGCGCGGTCATCCACGTGGAGCGTGTCGGCGGGCGGCGACGCGTGACCGGCTGGGGTCGTCCGGTGCTTCGGGACGAATGCCTGCGGGTCGAACCGGAGAAGTGGGCGTGAACGTCAGGATCCTCGGCCGAACGCGTCGGAACTCGCGTGGCGACGGGCGGAAAGCTGATCCGATCGAGACGGTTCTGCGTCTCGCCGTTCTGTTGTCGGGCGGAACCGCCCCGACTCTCGCCTGGAGATACCTCGCCGAGGGCGGTGACCCGGCGCTGACCGCTGCGGCTGACGCCGCCGAGCGGGGAGCCGACGTCGGTGCCGTCCTTCGCGCGGCGGGGGACTCCTGGCATGGCCTCGCCGCGATCTGGAGTGTGGCTGTGGCCGCCGGGGCTCCGCTGTCCGACGCCCTCCGCTCGGTCGTCGGCGCGCTTCGCGAGACCGCCGAGGTGTCGGCTGATGTGCGCGTCGCTCTCGCCGAACCGGCTGCGACAGCCCGCCTCCTCGGCTGGCTGCCCCTCGTCGGCATCCCTCTCGGTGGTCTTCTGGGTTTCGACCCGGTCGGCACCCTGCTCGCAGATCCATTCGGGCGAGGCTGTCTGGCCCTGGGGCTCATCCTGATGGCGACGGCGTACGTCTGGATGCGGCGCCTCTCCCGGAGGGCGCAGCTGCCAAGGGTGATTCCCGGGCTGGAGGCCGAGCTGTGGGCGGTGGCTCTGTCTGCGGGGGTCTCCGTCGACCGGGCTCGCGGAGTGATCGACGACCTCGGGATCGACCCGACGGGGCGCGCCGAGGTGGGGGACACTCTCGAGCTGGCGACCCGCGCAGGCGTCCCGGCCGCCGAGCTGCTCCGCGGCGATGCCTGGATCGCGCGCTACCGCGCGCGGACCGACGGTCGAGTCGCCGCGGCGCGTCTGGCTACACGACTGCTCGTCCCCCTCGGCGTGTGCACACTCCCCGCGTTCCTGTTGATCGCCGTCGTGCCTGCCGCGCTTGCCGTCCTGCGGTCCACGGCATTGCCGTGACCGCCGTCCATCCGCCCTTGAGAAGAAGGAAAGATCCATGATCCGTTTCGTTCGCACCGCGATCCGCCCTCGACCCGCCGCAGACCTGCCCTCCCTCACGAGCGCTCGCGCCGGCGCCCTGTTCCTCGACGAACGCGGCGCTGCGACCGCCGAGTACGCCATCGCGACGATGGCTGCCGTCGCGTTCGCGGGACTACTCGTCGTCATCATGCGCAGCGATGAGGTACGCGGGATCCTGACGGACCTCGTGCGCCGTGCACTGACGGTTCAGTGAAGATCCCGCAGCTCGGGGAGCGCGGCGCGGCCACCGCTGAATTCGCCGTGGCGCTGCCGGCTGTCCTGCTCGTGCTCGCGCTCGGCGTCGGTGTGCTCGGATCGGTGGCGACCACCGTCCGCGTGCAGCAGGCGGTGGCCGAGGCCGCCCGACTCCTCGGTCGCGGCGACGAGGACGCCCTGTCACGCCTCGCGGAGGTCGGCGCGACCGCCTCGGTGGACCGCGGCGGAGGAGTGGTGTGCGTCCGCGCCTCCGTTCCGGTGCCGCTGGGGCTTCCCCTCCCGCCCTCATCCGCCCGGGCGTGCGCCCTCGATGGAGGTCGCTGATGCCCGGCACGGTGACCACTGTCGGCGTGGTCGCCGTGATCGCGGGTCTCGTCTGCGCTCTGGCCGTGGTCGGCGGGGCCTCGCTCGCCGTCGAACGTCTGGCGGGCACGGCGGACGCTGCCGCCCTCGCGGCCGCGGACGCCGCGAGCGGGGCGGTGGCGGGAGTGCCCTGCGACGAGGCCGCCCGCATCGCCGAGGCGGGGGACGCGAGCCTGCGAGAGTGCGATGTCGAGGGCCTGATCGCCACCATCACCGTCGCCGGGGCGTACGGTGGGATTTCATTCGATGCGCGCTCACGGGCCGGACCCCCCGAGGCCGCGAGCCCGTGAGACCTCCCGGAACCCGAACAGGGAGGCGTGTGTATGGTGTGCATCGACGAAAGGACCCCAGTGGCAAACGGAAAGAAGCTCGTCATCGTCGAGTCTCCGACGAAGATGAAGTCGATCCAGGGATACCTCGGCGACGACTACGAGGTGCTCAGCTCGGTCGGTCACATTCGCGACCTCGCGTCGAAGAAAGAGATCCCGGCCGACAAGAAGGCGGCGTACGGCAAGTACTCCATCGACGTCGAGAACGACTTCGACCCCTTCTATGTCGTCAACGACCGCAAGACCAAGACGGTCGCCGAGCTCAAGCGAGCGCTCAAGAGCGCCGACGAAGTCCTGCTCGCCACTGATGGCGACCGCGAGGGCGAAGCCATCGCGTGGCACCTGCTCGAGGTTCTCAAGCCCAAGGTCCCCGTTCGTCGCATGATCTTCCACGAGATCACCAAGGACGCCATCAAGGAAGCGGCCGAGCACACGCGCGAGCTCGACGTCTCTCTCGTCGACGCGCAAGAGACGCGCCGCGTCCTCGACCGTCTCTACGGTTGGGACGTTTCGCCGGTGCTCTGGCGCAAGGTCGGTTCCGGCCGCGAGGGCACGGCGCTCAGCGCCGGCCGTGTCCAGTCCGCGGCGACCCGCATGGTCGTCGAACGCGAGCGGGAGCGCATGGCGTTCGTCTCCGCTTCGTACTGGGACGTGGAAGCCCTTGCCTCGCAGGCGGGATCCTCCTTCACCACCCGGCTGAACCGTCTCGACGGCGCCCCCATCGCTCGCGGTGGCGACTACGACGACAATGGCCAGCTCAAGAAGGCCGTCGTGGTCCTCGACGAGGCGCAGGCCCGTGCCCTCGCCGACGCGATCACCGCCGCCGGTATCGCGACCGTCGCCAAGGTCGAGGCCAAGCCCGGCACGCGCAGCCCCCGTGCTCCCTTCACGACCTCGACGCTCCAGCAGGAGGCGGGTCGCAAGCTCTCGATGAGCGCCAAGCACGCCATGGGGGTCGCGCAGCGACTCTACGAAAAGGGCTTCATCACCTATATGCGTACCGATTCGGTCGCCCTGTCTGGGCAGGCCATCTCGGCGGCGCGCGCGCAGGCCGTCTCGCTCTACGGCGACAAGGCGGTCCCCGCGAACCCGCGTGTCTACAAGAGCAAGTCGAAGAATGCGCAGGAGGCCCACGAGGCCATCCGCCCCTCCGGCGAGACCTTCCGCACTCCCGCCTCGCTCGCTTCCTCCCTCGACCGCGACGAGCAGAAGCTCTACGACCTCATCTGGAAGCGCACGGTCGCCAGCCAGATGGCGGATGCCAAGTACGAGACGACGACCGTCACCCTCACCGTGAAGGCGGGTGCCCAGGTCGCCGAGTTCACGGCATCCGGAACCGTCTACACCTTCAAGGGGTTCCTCGAGGCCTACGAAGAGGGCGCTGACGAGAAGCGCAACGACGACGACGCGGACCAGTCGCTGCCGGCCGTCGCCGTGGGCGACACGCTGTCGGTCAGCGACGTCGAGCCCAAGGGCCACAGCACCTCTCCGAAACCGCGCTACACAGAGGCCAGCCTGGTCAAGGCGCTGGAAGAGAAGGGGATCGGCCGCCCGTCGACCTTCGCCAGCATCATTGGCGTGATCCTCGACCGCGGCTACGTCAGCAAGCGCGGGCAGGCCCTGGTACCCAGCTGGCTCGCCTTCAGCGTCGTGCGTCTGCTCGAGGAGCACTTCGCAGACCTCGTCGACTACGACTTCACCGCTGCCCTCGAGGACGATCTCGATGCCATCGCCCGCGGCGAGCAGCGTCGCACCGAGTGGCTGAAGTCGTTCTACTTCGGCTCCGAGAAGCAGGTGGGGCTCCGCCACATCGTCGACAACCTCGGCGAGATCGATGCTCGAGAGCTCAACTCCACGCGCATCACCGACACCGCGACCCTCCGCTTCGGCAAGTACGGGCCGTACCTCGAGGTCACCGACCCCGCGGCCGGCCCCGAGGCGAAGCCCCGCATCGTGAACATCCCCGAAGACCTCGCCCCCGACGAGCTCACGCCGGCGAAGGCGCAGGAGCTCATCGACGCCCCGGTTGCCGGCGACCGCGTGCTCGGAGAGAACCCCGAAAACGGCAAGCTCGTCGTCGTCAAGGACGGTCGCTTCGGGCCCTACGTCCAAGAAGTCGATGCCGAGGAGCCCGAAGAGGTCGACCAGGCCACGGGCGAGGTCGTCGAAGCCCCCAAGAAGCGCGGCGCGAAGAAGGAAGCAGCTCCCAAGCCCCGGACGGCGTCGCTGTTCCGGTCGATGTCGGTCGACACCGTCGATCTCGACACCGCTCTGCAACTGCTGTCGCTTCCGCGCGTCGTCGGCACCGACCCGGAGTCGGGCGCCGAGATCACCGCGCAGAACGGTCGCTTCGGTCCTTATCTCAAGAAGGGCACCGACTCACGGTCGCTCGACGATGAGAAGCAGATCTTCGACATCACACTCGAGCAGGCTCTCGCGAAGTACGCCGAGCCGAAGTACGGCGCCCGCCGGGCATCCAGTGCGCTGAAGGAGTTCGACGCCGACCCCGTGAGCGGTAAACCCCTCAAGCTCAAGGACGGCCGTTTCGGTCCGTACGTCACCGACGGCGAGACGAACGCCACGGTTCCCCGCGGTGAAGACGCGATGGCCCTGACCTTCGAGCGCGCGGTGGAGCTGATCGCCGACAAACGCGCCAAGGGTCCGGCGCCGAAGAAGACGGCGGCGCGCAAGGCTCCGGCCAAGACCACGGCGGCGAAGACGGCCGCGGCGAAGACCACGGCCACGAAGACCACCGCGGCCAAGACGGCCACGGCCAAGACCACCACGGCAGCGGCACCCAAGACCACGACCACGCGCAAGGCGCCGGCGAAGAAGTCGTGACCGAGGATCGCACCCGGCCGCTGACCGTCCCCCGGGCGGCTGCGGCCGGGGGGCCCGGCCTGTTCGTGACCTTCGAGGGCGGCGACGGCGCGGGCAAGACCACCCAAGCCTCGATGCTCGAGGAGTGGCTGACCGCCCGTGGCAACACGGTCGTGCGAACCCGTGAGCCCGGTGGCACCGAGGTGGGCGTGCGCATCCGCGACATCGTCCTGCATCATCGCGGTCACATCGCGGCACGCGCCGAAGCTCTGCTGTACGCCGCGGATCGGGCTCATCACGTCGAGACCGTCGTGCAGCCGGCCATCGCCCGCGGCGACGTCGTGATCCAAGACCGCTACCTCGACTCGTCCGTCGCCTATCAGGGCGCGGGCAGAATCCTGGATGCCGACGACATCCGCGCCCTGTCGCTCTGGGCGACGGGCGGGCTGCTGCCGGATCTCACGGTGTTGCTCGACCTCGATCCGGCCGCGGCGCGTCGGCGCCTGGATGCCGACGACAAACCGTTCGACCGACTCGAGGCGGAGAAGAGCGAGTTCCACGCGCGCGTACGCACCGGCTTCCTCGCCCTCGCCGCCGACGAGCCGCGGCGGTTCCTCGTCCTCGATGCCATGCGCCCGGCCGACGAGCTCGCTCATCACGTTCGAGCGGCCATCACCGAGCGTCTCGGCTGACGCGGGGCCGGACGATGCACAGCCGACCGCCAGCGGCCGTGTCCGACCCCGCCGTTAGGCTGGAGCCCATGTCCGTCGCCCTCGATTCGCCCGCTTCCTCCGCAGGGACGACGGCATTCCCGTGGGATGCCGTGTGGGGGCAGGACGAGGCTGTCCAGACGCTGCAGCACGCGGCATCCGACCCCTCCGCCCTTGCCCACGCGTGGCTCATCACCGGCCCTCCCGGTTCGGGCCGCTCAACGCTGGCGTACGCGTTCGCCGCGGCGCTCATCGCCGATCCGGGCGACGAGCAGGCGCAGCGTCAGGTGCTCGCCCGCACCCACCCCGATCTCACCGCACTGCGCACCGAGCAGGTCGTCATCCGCATCGACGAGGCGCGACGCCTGGTCGAGCGTGCCTCTTTCGCCCCCTCGCTCGGACGCCACCGCGTGATCGTCGTCGAAGACGCCGACCGCATGGCGGAGCGCACCTCGAACGTTCTCCTCAAAGCCCTCGAGGAGCCCCCCGAGAAGACGGTGTGGGTGCTCTGCGCGCCCAGCGACGCCGATCTCCTGCCGACCATCCGCTCCCGCGTGCGCGTGCTGCGCCTGCGCGAGCCGTCCGTCGCCGACGTCGCCGCTCTCATCGTGGAGCGCACGGGGGTGAGCCCCGACATCGCCGAGGAGTCCGCGCGGCACGCGCAGCGCCACATCGGCATGGCGCAGCGGCTCGCGACCGACGACGACGCGCGCGGCCGTCGGGCCGAGACCATCGCCGCCGTCCTCGCCGTGCGCGGCATCGGCGACGCGGTCGACGTCGCGGGGCGCATCGTGCGCCTGGCCACCGATGACGCCAAGGCGCTCACGGCCACGCGCGACGAAGAGGAGCGTCGCTCGCTCCTGCGCATGCTCGGTGTGGCCGAGGGGGCCGCGGTGCCGCCGTCCGTGCGCGGCCAGGTCAACGCCCTCGAAGACGACCAGAAGCGCCGTGCGACCCGCAGCCTGCGAGACGGCATCGACCGCGTACTCACCGACCTGCAGTCGCTTTTCCGCGACGTCGTGATGATCCAATACGGCCGGGAGGGCGATCTCGTCAACAGCGAGCGTCTCGAGGCCCTGCGTGCCGTGGCCTCCGAGTGGTCTCCCTCCCGCACACTCGGAGTCCTCGACCGCATCTCGGTCACCCGCCGCAACCTCGAACAGAACGCCGCCCCGCTGCTGGCGTTGGAGAGCCTCATGATCACCGTCGCCAACGGATCCGCCCCGTGAGCGTGCGTCGCCGTCTGGCCGCCGTCGTCGCGGGCATCGTGGGTCTGTCTCTCGCACTGTCGGGCTGCCTCTACGCGCAGATCCCGCCCATGGCTCCCGCGGTCGGTCCGTCGCCGGCTCCGCAGACCGAAGGCATCGATGCCGCGCTCCTGCCGTATTACGGGCAGACGCTCACCTGGACCGACTGCGGTTCGGCGGGTTTCGACTGCACCACGGTCACGGCCCCGCGCGATTATTCCGATCCGTCCCAGGGCGAGCTCTCGCTGGCTGTCATCCGCCACCGCGCGACGTCGGGTCAGCCCCTGGGCTCGCTTCTGACCAATCCCGGCGGACCCGGTGTGAGCGGCGTCTCCACCGTCCGCGACTCCCTCTCGCTCGTGGCGGATGAGACGCTAACGAAGGACTACGACGTCATCGGCTTCGACCCCCGCGGCGTCGGTCAGTCTGCTCCGGTCACCTGCTACGACGCGGCGGGCATGGATGCGTTCCTCTACGACATCCCGCCGGGAGCGCGCGGCAGCGACGAGCGCAACGCCGCCCTCGAGAAGCGTCAGGCCGATTTCGCGCAGGCGTGTCAGCAGAACAGCGACGGCATCCTGCCCTACGTCTCCACCGAGAACGCCGCGCGCGACATGGATCTGCTCCGCGCCGTCCTGGGAGACGAGAAGCTCAACTACCTCGGCTTCTCCTACGGCTCGTTCCTCGGTACCACCTACGCGGGGCTCTTTCCCGATCGCGTGGGTCGCATGGTGCTCGACGGCGGCATCGACCCCAGTCTGCCCGGCAGTGCGAGCGGGATCGCTCAGGCGGTCGGATTCGAGAACGCCTTGCGTGCCTTCATGGCGGACTGCCTCGAGAACTCGGACTGCCCGTTCACCGGGTCCGTCGACGATGCGACGAACGACCTCTCTTCAGTGCTCGAGCGGGTCGACGCGCGTCCTCTCGCCGGTCCCGACGGCCGACAGCTCGGCGCGGACACTCTGGTGACATCGATCGTGGCGGCTCTCTACAGCGACCAGAACTGGCCATACCTCCGTATCGCGCTGAGCGGTGTGCAGAACGGTGACGCCTCCGTCGCGTTCCAACTCGCCGACTTCTACAACGGTCGCGTCGACGGGAAGTACCAGGACAACACGATGCAGGCGCTGCGCGCCTACAACTGCGTCGACTATCCCGACGAGGGCGACGAGAACAATCCGCAGCTCGAGCAGGAGCTCCAAGAGAAGGCGCCGGTCGTCGCCCCGTACTGGCTCGGTCCCGACGCCTGCGAGGCGTGGCCGGCACCGCCGACGGGTACGCGTGAAGCGATCACCGCCCCCGGCTCCCCGCCGATCGTCGTCCTCGGTACGACGGGCGATCCCGCGACCCCGTATGCCGAGGCGCAGGCGCTCGCCGGTCAGCTGTCGCAGGGTGTGCTCGTCACCTACGTCGGCGAGGGGCATCTCGCCTACAACAAGGGCAACGACTGCGTGAACTCGGCGGTCGACGATTACCTGGTCGACGGCACCGTGCCCGCCGCGGGGCTGCGCTGCGAGTAGCGCCGCGTTCGGGCCCGACCGTCCGCGTAGGCTGAAGACGTCACATCCCGAGGAGACCCCTATGAACGCGCCCATCGTCGACCTGGCGTCCTACATCGACCACACGCTGCTCAAGCCCGAGGCCACTCGCGCCGATGTCGAGCGCCTCATCGCCGAGGGCTCCGAGCTCGGCACCTACAGCGTGTGCATCTCGCCGTCGTTCCTGCCCGTGCAGCTCCCCGAGGGGCTCAAGCTCGCCGTCGTGTGCGGCTTCCCCAGCGGCAAGCACCACGCCGAGGTCAAGGCGGCCGAGGCCGCCCTGTCGGTCGCCCAGGGCGCCGACGAGATCGACATGGTCATCGACGTGGGTGCGGCGATCGAGGGGCGTTACGACATCGTCGAGTCCGAGATCCGCGCCGTGCGCGCCGCGGCTCCCGCCCCCACCGTGCTGAAGGTCATCATCGAGTCGGCGGCGCTGAGCGACGAGGCGATCGTCGCCGTCTGCGAGGCCGCGGTGAATGCGGGCGCCGATTTCGTCAAGACGTCGACCGGTTTCCACCCCGCCGGCGGAGCGAGCGTCCACGCCGTCGAGCTGATGAAGCGCACCGTCGGCGACCGCGCCGAGGTCAAGGCTTCGGGGGGAGTGCGTACCCGCGCCGCCGCCGAAGAGATGATCGCCGCGGGGGCCACGCGCCTCGGTCTGTCGTCGAGTCGGGACATCCTCGCCGACCGCACCGCGGTGGGCGACTACTGAGCGCGTACCTCGGCACGCGCTGGAGCATGTAAGATCGATGATCGTGCACGCGACAGCGCGCACATGCCGCCTTAGCTCAGACGGCAGAGCGATTCACTCGTAATGAATAGGTCAAGGGTTCGATTCCCTTAGGCGGCTCCGAAGGCCCTCACCCGCTTCCACCGGGTGGGGGCCTTTCTTCGAAGGGCCGGATGCCACGGCCGCGGCGTTTCCTCTCCTCGCCTACGGCACCGAATGACTGGCGTTCGCCCACCTGCTGATCGCGGCCGCCCTCCGGGGGCTTCCCGTGGGTTGGCAGGTGAGCGACATCTCGTTCGGGGTGGTTGCGGCCGTGCCGCTCACCGTCGCGCTGGTTGCGACGCGTCGTCCCGGGGCGCTGTCGCCGGCTCCGGCGACGATCTCGGCACCCGCCCGATAGGCTGAACCCGCCTCGTTCCGCGCCCGCGTGACGGCCGTCCTCCGCCCGCTGACCCCGCTGGAGCCTCCGTGTCGAACGCCCTCGATGCCGTCATCGAGATCTTCACGTGGGTGGGTCTGGGCGGTGGCCTGCTGCTGGCATTCGCGGCGGTGTTCCTCCTGCTCGCAGATGGCACCTGGCTGCCCGTCCGCGCGGTCGTGGAGCACGTCGACGGCGGTCGCGTGGTCCGTTGGTTCGACGCCGACGGGGGAGTGAACGAGGCGCCGCTCTCGGCGCACGACGAGGTGAAGATCGGCGCCGCCGATATGGCCGATATCTTCTACCGCCGCGGCTCGTCGAATCGCATGCGGCTCACGCGCTCCTCGCCCCTCGTCCGATTCGTCTCCTTCCTCGCCGCGGGAGTGCTGGGCCTGGGCGTGGTCGCTTTCGTCGTCTCGATCGTGGTGCTCTTCGCACGAGGCTGACGAATTGGCGCAGAGGATATATTGCTAGATAAGCTAGCTATATGCCCGACTCGCCTGCGTCCACTCGTCGCTCCACCCGCGCAGCCACGCGCCGCTCGCTACGACCCGAGCGGGTATCGCGGTGGCTGCGCATCGGCATCCCGAGTCTGCTCGTCCTGCTGTGGGTGGCGGGCGGATCGATCGGTGGACCGTTCTTCGGCAAGGTCGATCAGGTTGCGACGAACGACCAGTCGTCGTTCCTGCCGCAGTCGGCCGACGCGACCCGCGTCAGTGAACGGCTGACCGATTTCACCGGCAACGACACGATTCCCGCGATCGTGGTCGCCTCGACCTCCGACGGCAGCGTGCTCAGCGATGCGCAGGTCGCCGCGCTGCAGAGTCTCGCAACGGACGTGGCCGCCGTCGAGGGGGTGTCGGGCGACGCCTCGCCCCCGGTCGTCTCGGACGACGGCCGAGCGGCGCAGATCTTCGTGCCGATCGACAGCTCCGGCGAGGTGCGCGAGGTGGTCGAGCAGGTGCGCGAGACGGTTGCGGCCGGGGTGCCCGCCGGAGTCGAAGCGTGGGTCACCGGTCCCGCCGGGTTCACCGCCGATCTCGTGAAGGGCTTCCTCGGTATCGACGGTCTGTTGCTGATCGTGGCCCTCGTGGCGGTGTTCGTCATCCTCGTCGTCGTGTACCGCTCACCGCTGCTGCCGATCCTCGTCCTGCTGACCTCGGTCTTCGCCCTCTGCGTCGCGCTTCTCACCGTCTGGTGGCTCGCGTTCGCCGGGATCGTCGTGCTCAACGGTCAGGTGAAGGGGATCCTGTTCATCCTCGTCATCGGTGCGGCCACCGACTACGCCCTCCTCTACGTCGCGCGGTTCCGCGAAGCCATCGGCGAGGGCCTGACGAGATGGGATGCCACGACCCGGGCGTGGAGGCGGGCGTTCGAGCCCATCCTGGCCTCGGGAGGCACCGTGATCGCCGGGCTTCTCTGCCTGTTGCTGTCCGACCTGGCCACCAACCGTGCTCTGGGCCCGATCGCGTCGATCGGGATCGCATTCGCCGTGCTCTCGGCACTGACGTTCCTGCCCGCCCTGTTGGCGCTGGTCGGCCGGGCGGCGTTCTGGCCGTTCCTGCCCCGTCCGGGCCGATCGGCGATCCCCGCCGACCTCACGCAGTCGGCGAGGGGCCTCTGGCCGCGCCAGGCGCGATTCGTGGCCCGTCGCGCTCGCCCGGTGTGGGTCGTGTGCACACTCGTCCTCCTGGCGGCGTGCGTCGGCGTCACGCAGCTGCGCGCCGACGGGGTGCCCGCGAGCGACCTCGTCCTGGGGGCTTCGGAGGCGCGCGACGGTCAGGCGGCCCTGGCCGAGCACTTCCCGGGCGGCTCCGGGAGCCCGGCATACGTTCTCGTCCCCGAGCAGGAAGCTGCTCGGGCCGTGACCGTGCTGCAGAACGCCTCGGGGATCGACGCGGTCTCGGTACTCAGCGCCGACGCCCCCGGGGGACAGTCGCCCGTGAGCGTGGTCGACGGCGCCCTGCAGACCACGACGTCGGGTGCGCCCGGAACGCCCGCCCCGACCCCGACGGTCGCCGAGGGCGACGTGCTGCTGGCCGCGACCCTCGCCGACACGGCCGATTCCTCGGCGGCAGACGACACGGTCCGTCAGCTCCGCGTCGCTCTGGCTACCGAGCTGGGAGAGGGAGCGGCTCTGGTGGGCGGGGTGACCGCGACCGACATCGACTCGATCGACACCTCGATCCGCGACCGCTCGTTGATCATCCCGATCGTGCTCGTCGTCATCCTGCTCATCCTCATGGCGTTGCTGCGCTCGGTCGTGGCCCCGCTCGTCCTCATCGGTACCGTCATCGTCTCGTTCGGCGCTGCTCTGGGGGTCAGCGCCCTGGTGTTCGACGGCATCCTGGGCTTCCCGGGCGCGGATCCGGCGGTGCCGTTGTACGGCTTCGTCTTCCTCGTCGCCCTGGGGGTGGACTACAACATCTTCCTGATGTCGAGAGTGAGGGAGGAGTCGCTCGTGCACGGCACGCGCGCGGGAATCCTGCGCGGACTCGTCGCCACCGGTGGGGTCATCACCTCGGCGGGTCTCGTGCTGGCGGCGACGTTCGCCGCTCTCGGGGTCATTCCGATCCTGTTCCTCGCGCAGCTCGCCTTCATCGTGGCGTTCGGGGTCCTGCTCGACACGTTCGTGGTGCGATCCCTCCTCGTGCCGGCGCTCGCCTACGACCTGGGTCGTCGCATCTGGTGGCCTTCGAAGCTGGGCAGGGGAGATGCCGGGGCGCGTAGGCTCGACGCATGACGCGCGCCCTGTTCATCGTCGATGTCCAGAACGACTTCACCGAGCGCGGTGCGCTGGGTGTCGAAGGAGGCGACGCGGTCGCCGAGCGCATCTCGCGGTACCTCGCCGAGCACGCCGACGATTACGCGCTGATCGTGGCTTCGCGTGACTGGCACCACGGCGACGACGACAACGGCGGCCATTTCTCCGAGGCCCCCGACTTCGTCGACACGTGGCCGGTGCACTGCGTCGGCGGAACCTTCGGCGCCGACTATGACGAGGTGTTCGACACCGCGCGCGTGACCCACCACCTCAAAAAGGGGCAGGGCAAGCCCGCCTACTCGCTGTTCGAGGGCGTCACCGACGAGGGCGAGACCGCGGCGCAGCTTCTCGAGGCTCACGGCATCCGCGACATCGACGTCGTGGGGATCGCGACCGACTACTGCGTGCGGGCTTCGGCCCTCGACGCCCTCGGCGCCGGGCGTCGCGTGCGCGTGCTGATCGACCTGATCGCGGGCGTGCACCCCGATTCGAGCGCCGCAGCCCTCACCGAGATCGAGACGGCCGGAGCGGAACTCGCGACCTCGGGCGACTGAGGCGCCGCGCTCAGTCGCGCTCGTCGTCGGCGCGGGGGAGGGTGATGGTCACGCTCGTCCCCTCGCCGAGAACGCTGGTGATGCGCAGAGTGCCGCCGTGCTCGCTCACGATCCGCTGGACGCTCGCGAGCCCGATGCCCCGACCCCCGTCCCCGGGGTCGGCGAAGCGGCCGCGGTTACCCTCGTGGGTGATCGAGGCGAGGTCCTCGGGGTGGATACCGCGTCCATGATCGCGCACGCGGATCGCGGCGCCTTCGTCCGTTTCGAACGCCTCGATCTCGATGAGGTCGTCCGAATACTTGGCGGCGTTCTCGAGCACATTCGCGATGGCCCGCCGAAGGCCCAGCACGTCGCCCCAGACGG
>JAKOMY010000360.1 GCA_022702225.1 Microbacteriaceae bacterium
GAGGTCCTCGCGCCACATCACGACGTACATGCGGTCGCGGGACTGCGGCGTGGGCAGGCCGCCGATCTGCGCGTGCATGCTGTTCAGCCAGACGAGCTGCATTCGGTAACCGAGCGCGCGCATCGCCATCTGCCACGCGTCGAACTGGTCCCAGCGGTACGCGTCGACGACGTTCTCGCGGATGATCGCCATGTACCGGTGGTGCTCGGCGAAGCGGGGAATGTCTCACATCGTGGCGCGCGAGCGGTTCGCGGCCTCGTCCGGGAGTGGACGGGTGCCGTCCAGCTCAAACAACGCCTGATCCTGCTGACGCTGGCGCTTCACGCCCTTCGCGATCGAGTGGTTCGTGCACTCCGGGGACCCCCAGACGACATGCGTCTTCGGGAAGAACGCCGGGTTCACCTGCGAGATGTCGGCCTGCGAGTGGTCCGTGTCGGGGTGGTTGATCTGGTGCGACTCGATCGCGAGAGCCCAGTGATTCGCGGCGATGACGACGCGGTAGCCCGCCTCGACGAGACCGGACGACGATCCTCCGGCACCGCAGAAGAGGTCGGTGACGGTGAGCCCGTTCCAGGGGACGGTGGGGCGCGCGTAGCCAGCGGCAGGCGCGGTGATGGTGGCGGCCATCAGGACTCCTTGGTGGGGGTGTGGTCGGTGCGGCAGACGATGCAGACCTTCGACAGCACGGAGGTGCCGTCGGGGGCGTCGACCCAGTCGACGAGGACGCCGTGCTCGCCGCACCGGTCGCAGAACTCGGGCCGCGCGCGGCGCGCGGTCGACAGGTCGAGACGCTGCCGTGCGCGACGGATGAGGCGGAACAGCTGGTCTTGCAGGGTGGTGAGGTCGTCCCAGTCCTCAATGAGGTCGACGATGTCGGAGAGCCAGGCGTTCGCGGCGTACGCCCACTCGCGCGCGAGCTCCACATCGGGGAGCTGCGACGGGAGCTGTAGTGCTTCCACGCCAAGCCGGAATGTCGCGACGACGAGGTACCCGCGGAGGGTGTCCCACACGGCCCGCGCGTTCCGGGACTCGGGGCCGTCGACGACGGGCATGTTGTCGTAGTATCCGCCGCCCGAAACGCCCTCGGTGAGAGGGGCAGCGCGGACGCCGCGCGCGGCCATGACGATCGTGCCGGTCGTCTCGACGACATAGGGGAGCTGGTCGACGTGCCAGAGAAACTCTTCGACCCAGAGCGCGCGCGGCGTATGGGTCGATCGCGTCGGCCGGTACGGTCATGCCGACTCCTTCGCTAGAGTGCGCCCTGTGGAACTAGCAGCACTGTGGGTGTCTTTCGTCGCCGCCGCCGCGGGGATCGCTTCAGCCGTCATCGCGTGGTTCGCTCGTGGGGACGCGCTCAAAGCACAGGAGCAAGCGGCTGCGGCACAGGAACAGGCCGCCGAAGCGCAGGCAGAAGCGGCCCGTTCTGAAGGCAGATCAGCCGCCGCGACGGAACGACTCGCTTTGATCCAATCGACGATTTTCGAAGGGCCACCGTGGTCGGTGTCGTGGTTCGGCGGAGACACGTACCTGCTGACGAACGACAGCGCCGTCGACGCTTTAGACGTGACAATCGACGGGCAGCCCGACGACATCACACTCTCCGTGACCGACACGTCGCCACGATTCGTGGGCGCGAAGAGTGCCTTCAAATTCATGTTCTCCGACACGCTCGCGACCGGGTTTGAACGTGATGTCGTCGTGACGTGGAAGCGTCCCGGGACAGACGAAGAGTTGGTCTGGCGACACCCGATTCCGCTCAGGCCTAGAAGCTGACCCATCAGGCGACCACCTTCACCGCGAGGATCTGCTCGGCGCGTTGCGCCTCGAGCTGCGCGGGGAACTCGCCGCCGCGGTCGCTGCGCCCGTAGATGAGCTCGCCGAGTCAATTACGTGGGACGCCGGCGTGGAGGGCGACCGCTTCAAGGGTCATGCCGCCGGCCATCAGCGCGCGAACGTGAGCCCGGGCGGGCTCGGCGTCGACGCGGGGTGCGGCCTCGGGCACCCCGGCCGCGCGGCGGCGACGGCGCTCTTCCGCGAGCGAGGCGTCCGCGCACGAGGGGGTGGCGGGGCAGAGCTTCCTCGAACGGCAGCCGAGCTGGTAACCGTACGCGGTGCCGTGGTGCTCAGCCGCGATCATCTCCGTCGTCTCGCGGCGGTTGGCAATCCAGTCGCGGTGGTACTCGCGTGCCGCGTCCTTGCATGCGTCGCACCGGCAGCCGCGCGCGTAGGAGGCGTTCGTGCCGTGCCCGAGCACCTGACGGGGCGGGCGAGGTGCGCGGGGCGCCGCCGTCTTCCGATGCTTCACGTTGGCAGGGAGGTGCAGCTCGCGGCGGATGATGCCGACGTAGGCGACGCTGATGCTGAGATCGTGGGCGATCTCGGCGTCGGGGAGCCGCGAGGCGTGCAGGCGTCGCACCTCGGTCTGCCTGCGTTCGCGTTGCCCGGCGCGCGGGTCCGCGGCCTCCGGCTTCTGCGGCTCGCCCGCCGCGGCGAACTCATCGAACGTGGCCTGCGCGCGATCGCGCTCCATGGTGGCCGCGGCGAGGGCGCGCTCGGCGGTGCGGAGGTCGGCGTAGAGCGCCTTGCGGCGTGCGCGCCACGCGTCCCGCGCCTGCTCCCACTCGGCCACCGGGTCGAGCTTCACGACCGGGGTTGGCGGCGTCGCGGTC
>JAKOMY010000397.1 GCA_022702225.1 Microbacteriaceae bacterium
TCAACCGCGGGTGCGGTTCTTGTTCCACACGTCGAAGGCCACGGCCAGCAGCAGCACGAGACCCTTGATGAACTGCTGGACGTCGGTCGAGATACCCATGAGCGACATGCCGTTGTTGAGCACACCCATGACCAGACCACCGGCGATCGCACCGACCACGCGGCCGACACCACCCTGGACGGCTGCTCCACCGATGAAGGATGCGGCGATGGCATCCAGCTCGAAGAGGTTTCCCGCGCCGGGACCGGCGGAGTTCAGGCGGCCCGTGAAGACGATGCCGGCGAGGGCCGCGAGGACGCCCATGTTGACGAACAGCATGAAGTCGACGCGACGGGTGTTGATGCCCGACAGCTTCGCGGCGGTGCGGTTGCCGCCGAGCGCGTAGATGTGGCGGCCGAAGACGCTGCGGCTCATGACCGTCGAGTAGCCGATGATGAGCAGCGCCAGCACGACGAGCACGATGGGCGTGCCGCGCGAGCCGGGCGCGACGCCCAGCAGGTAGGTGAGGTACGCGATGAGCGCGCCGCCACCGATGAGCTTGACCAGGAAGGCGACCTGCGGCTCGTTCTGCAGCTCGAGGGCGGCACGCTTGGCGCGCTGACGCACCTGCGAGACGACGAAGAGCACGAGGGTCAGTACGCCGAGGGCGACCGTGATCCACTCGGCCGGCGACGACGCCGCCGGGAAGAGGTCGGGGAACAGGTAGCCGCCGCCGAGGGCGCGGTACTCGGTGGGGAACGGCGTGATCTGGGTGTTGCCCAGGGTCATCTGCGTCAGACCGCGGAAGAGCAGCATGCCCGCCAGGGTCACGATGAACGCGGGGATGCCGATGTACGCGACCCAGAATCCCTGCCACATGCCGACCACGGCGCCGAGGAGCAGCGAGAGGACGATGCCCAGCCACCAGGGCAGGCCCCACTGGACGATGAGCACACCCGAGACCGCACCGACGAAGGCGGCGACCGATCCGACCGAGAGGTCGATGTGGCCGGCGATGATGATCATCACCATGCCGATCGCGAGGATCAGGATGTAGCTGTTCTGAACGATGATGTTCGACACGTTGCCCGCGGTGAGCAGACGCCCGCCCGTGAGCGCCTGGAAGAGCAGCACGATGACGATCAGCGCGATGAAGATGCCGATCTCGCGCAGGCGCGACGTGAAGAACTGCACGATGCCGCCGGCACCGTTGCCGGCACCGCCGCCGACGGGGCCCTTCGGCGTGGCGGGACCCTGGGGGGTCACGGTGTTGTCAAGCGCTGACATGGTCGGCTTCCTTTTCCTTCGTCATGAGCACCATGAGTGCCTCGGGAGTGGCCTCTTCGATGGGCAGCTGGCCGGTGATGTGGCCTTCGCTGAGGGTGTAGATGCGGTCGCAGATGCCGAGGAGCTCCGGCAGCTCCGAGGAGATGACCAGCACCCCCTTCCCCTGCGCCGCGAGGGAGTTGATGATCGTGTAGATCTCGTACTTCGCGCCCACGTCGATACCGCGCGTCGGCTCGTCGAGGATGAGCACCTCCGGGTCGGAGTACAGCCACTGCGACAGGACGACCTTCTGCTGGTTGCCGCCCGAGAGCTTGCCGACGACCACGTCGACGCTCGGCGCCTTGATGTTCATCGACTTGCGGTAGCGGTTGGCGACGAGGTACTCCTCGTCTCCGTCGACGAACCCGCCCTTGACGAGCTTGCGCATGCCGGCGATCGAGATGTTTCGCTTGATCGTATCGATGAGGTTGAGCCCGGCGCCCTTGCGGTCCTCGGTGACGTACGCCAGCCCGCTGCGGATGGCCGCGGGAACCGTCGAGGTGTCGGCCTTCTCGCCGCGGATGTAGACGTTGCCCGAGATGCGCGAGCCGAAGCTCTTGCCGAAGACGCTCATCGCAAGCTCGGTGCGCCCCGCGCCCATGAGACCGGCGATGCCGACGACCTCGCCGGCACGCACGTTCAGGTTCGCCTGGTGGATGACGACGCGGCTCGCATCGGTCGGGTGGCTGACGTTCCAGTCCTCGATACGCAGGACCTCGTCGCCGATCTCGACGTCGCGGTCGGGGTAGCGGTTCTCGAGCTCTCGGCCCACCATCCCGCGGATGATGCGGTCTTCGCTCGTACCGCCGGTGGCCACGTCGAGGGTCTCGATCGTACGACCGTCACGGATGATGGTCACCTCGTCGGCGATCGCACGGATCTCGTTGAGCTTGTGGCTGATGATGATGCAGGTGATGTTCTGGCCGCGCAGGTGACGGATCAGATCGAGCAGGTGCTCGGAGTCGTCGTCGTTGAGCGCCGCGGTCGGCTCGTCGAGGATCAGCAGCTTGACGTCCTTCGACAGCGCCTTGGCGATCTCGACGAGCTGCTGCTTGCCGACGCCGATCTCGTTGACGGGGACGTCGGGGCTGTCGCCCAGACCCACGCGAGCGAGGAGCTTGGCGGCCTCTCGGTTCGTGGCATCCCAGTCGATGAGACCGCGATGGGTGATCTCGTTGCCGAGGAAGATGTTCTCGGCGATCGAGAGGTAGGGGCTGAGGGCCAGCTCCTGGTGGATGATGACGATGCCGGCCGCTTCGCTGTCGCGGATGTCTTTGAACTCGACGGTGTTGCCGTCGAAGACGATCTCGCCGCGGTAGTCGCCCGCGGGGTACACGCCGCTGAGCACCTTCATGAGGGTGGACTTGCCGGCGCCGTTCTCGCCGCAGATGGCGTGAACCGTCCCGCGCTCGACGGTCAGTGACACGTCGGCGAGCGCGATGACGCCGGGGAACTCCTTGGTGATCGAGCGCATCTCGAGGATGGTGCTCACGAGGTCCTCCTTGCAGAACCGGCTCGTGGCCGGTCGGAATGTGGGGCGGGTGCGGGATGCCGCGGACCCGCAGGAGCCTCCGCCGCGACCCGGTGGGCCGCGGCGGAGGCGGGGTGGAGGGGCTCAGAGCCCCTCCGGGGATCAACCCAGGTCGGCCTCGGTGTAGTAACCGCTGTCGACGAGGACTTCCTTGTAGTTGTCCTTCGTGACGATCGTCGACTGCAGGAGGTACGAGGGAACGACCTTCTTGCCGTTGTCGTAGGTCTTCTCGTCGTTGACCTCGGGCTTCTCGCCCTTGCGGATGTCGTCGACCATGGTCACGGCCTGCTTCGCCAGCTCGCGCGTGTCCTTGAAGATCGTCGAGTACTGCTCACCGGCGATGATCGACTTGATCGAGCCGGCCTCGGCGTCCTGACCCGTGATGACGGGGAGGGCGTTGGCGGCGTAGCCGCCCGAGGTCAGGGCCGAGATGATGCCGATCGACAGACCGTCGTAGGGCGAGAGGACGCCGTCGAGCTTGGTGCCGCCGATGACGGTGAGGATGTTCTCCATGCGCTTCTGCGCCGTCTCGGGCAGCCAGCGGAGGATGGCCGCCTGGCCGAACTCGGTCTGGCCGGAGGGAACCTTCAGCACGCCCTTGTCCATGTAGGGCTTGAGGGTGTCCATGGCGCCGTTCCAGAAGAACGTGGCGTTGTTGTCGTCGGGGCTACCCGCGAACAGCTCGACGTTGAAGGGGCCGGCGGCGCCGGTGTCCTTGCCCGACGCGTCGAGGACGCCCAGGCCGGTCAGGAGCGAGGTGGCCTGCTGGACGCCGACCTTGTAGTTGTCGAACGTCGTGTAGTAGTCGACGTTCTCGGTGCCGTTGATGAGGCGGTCGTACGCGATGACGGGGATGTTCGCGTCCTTGGCCTGCTGCAGCACGTCGGTGAGCGTGGTGCCGTCGATCGAGGCGACGATCAGGGCCTTGGCGCCCGTGGTGATCATGTTCTCGATCTGCGAGACCTGGGTGGGGATGTCGTCGTTGGCGTACTGCAGGTCGACCTGGTAGCCGAGCTCCTCGAGCTGCGACTTGACGTTGTTGCCGTCGGCGATCCACCGCTCCGACTGCTGCGTCGGCATGGCGACGCCGATGGTGCCACCGGCTTCCTGCGAGTCTCCGCTGCCGGCGCCGGTGCGGTCTCCCGCGCAACCGGCGAGGCCGATGCCGAGCGCGAGGACGCCCGCTCCCGCGATCGCCTTGAGCATGCTGTGCTTCTTCACTCTGGTTCCCTCCGTTGGGTGTTTGTCGCGGCGCCTCCCCCTGGAGCCCACCGCGGCGATGCAGACGGGTCGCGTCGGGGCGCACGGCTTCGGGGGCGAAACGAAGGGCCCTCGGCGAGGCGGTGCGACCCGCGTCGTTCGAAACGTCTTCGTCTCGACGGATCCGCTCCGCAGCGAGTCCCGTCGGCCGTGTGACCCGGTCATGTGACCGTTCACATCGTGTGAGCGATGCTACCTCCCCGCCAGGCGGGACTGTCAAGTCTCGATGCGCTCGAAGTCCAGCCGTTGCCGAAACGTGACGTGCGCGGCGTGCGGCTCACGCCCGGGGTGCGGCCGTCGACGCCCGCACGATGAGACGCAGATGGTCGGGTTCGACCACCGGCTTGTCGTCGTTCACCTCGCCGAGGGATGCCAGGAGGTCGGCGACCGCGCGCGTGCCGATGCCCACGAAGTCCTGGCGCACCGTGGTGAGCGGGGGCCAGAGATGCGCGGATTCGGGGACGTCGTCGAAACCGACGACGGAGATGTCCTCGGGGACCGAACGACCTATGGCTCGCACGGCATGCATGAACCCGAGCGCCATATGGTCGTTGCCCGCGAACACCGCGGTGGCGTCCTCGGTGCGCAGAAGCTCCAGCCCCGCCTCGAAGCCGAACTGCGCCGTCCAGTCGCCGAGGACGGGCGGTCGCGGCGACAGGTCGTTGGCATCCATCTCCGCGAGATACCCCCGCATGCGGTGATCGGCCTCGACCCAGTCGCGCGGACCGGCGAGGTGGAGGATGCGCGAGTGCCCGAGCTCGATGAGGTGGCGGACGGCGGCGCGTGCCCCCGCGCCCTGGTCGTTGTGCGTGGTGGAGGTGTCCGTCGAGGTGACGATCTGCACCGGCACCGGAAGCTTCAGCTCGTCGAGGATCGGGACGACCCGGGTCTGCGGGGCCACCGCGATGAGCCCCTCGATCGACTGCTGCATGAGGTGGTCGATCGACGAGCGGACATCGTCGGGGGCGCTCGTGGCGAGGTTGGTGACGGTGAGACGGTAACCGGCGGCGCGAGCGGCGGATTCGATGGCCTGCACCATTGATGCGGTGCCGTGGGTGGTGGCGCGCGGCCCCAGGACGCCGATCAGGCGCGAGCGGCTGGTGGCGAGAGCACGAGCGGCCTGGTTGGGCACAAACTTCAGCTCGGCAATCGCGGATCGCACCTTGGCCGCGGTCTCGGGACGCAGCTGCGTGCTGTTGTTGATCACACGAGAGACGGTCTGATACGACACCCCCGCGAGCCGCGCGACATCGCGGATGCTCGGGGCGCGCCCCGTCGCCTCCGGAATATCGGTGTCGCTCATGGTCCGCCTCATTGCGGGTCGCGCGCTGTTGCGTGACCGGTCACACGAGGATAGCCGACGCGGCTCGGTCCGCCCGAACGTGCTCACGTCAGCGCGATCCGCAGGGGTGCGCGGGCGGGGCGGGTCGTCGTGGGCGCGTCGGCGCCTGCGCATCAGCATCGGCTCGACGGCTCGGGAGCGGATCGGGATGCAGCCGCGGAGCGGTCGACCAGCTGCGTGCGAACCCGTTCAGGACTCGAGCAGTGCCCGATAGAACCGGATGCCGCGGAGCCAGACGTCCACGCGGATGCGCTCGTCGGGAGCGTGCAGCGCATCGCGCTCGGCGCGCGTGAGGTGGAACGGCGCGAAGCGGTACACCGCGTCGGTGATCCCCGTGTAGAACCGGCTGTCGCTGGCACCGAGCTGCAGGTAGGGCAGGGGCACGGTGTCGGCGCCGAGGGTGTCGGTGACCGCTCGCGACAGCCGCCGCCACGCCTCCCCCTGCCAGGGCGAGACCGGCGAGGGATCGTCGCCGTGGCGCAGCTCGATGTCGACGAGCGGGTCGGCCACCGCTCGACGCAGGTGGATCGCGACGTCGGCGAGTGTGTCACCGGTCAGCAGCCGCACGTTCACGCTCGCCCGCGCCGAGGTGGCGAGCACGTTCTCGCCCGCCGAACCTTCGAGACGGGTGACGACGGCGGTGGTGCGCACGAGGGCGTTGGTCTCGGGTCCGAGCAGCGACAGGGCCGCGGTCACCGCGCGAGCCGACAGCGAGGTGCGGCGGAACAGCGTCGAGACGGGCTCGCTCGTGTGAGCGGCGGCGGTGGCGAGCATCGCCCGGACGGGAGCGACGAGCCGACGCGGGAACGGACGACGCCGGAGGCGATCGATGGCCCGAGCGAGTCGGGCCGTCGCGGGCATGCGCGGCGGGGTCGAGGCGTGGCCCCCGGCCTCGCGCGTCACGAGCTCGAAGGTCGCGGCGCCGCGCTCGGCGACGCCGATCATCGCGGTGGGCACGGCGACGCCGGGAACGGCGCCCTCGACGACCGCTCCTCCCTCGTCGAGGACGAGGGACGGACGGATGCCGCGCTCTTCCAGGAGCGCGGCCATGGCCTGTGCCCCGGTGCCGCGAGTCTCTTCGTCGTGACCGAAAGCGAGCCACACGTCGGTGCGCGGGGTGACCCCTTCGGCGAGCGCCGCTTCGACGGCCTCGAGAATGGCGACGAGAGCGCCCTTGTCGTCGATCGCGCCGCGCGCGTGGATCGTCGCGTCGGGTCCCTCCCCCACGAGGTCGGCGGCGAAAGGCGGATGCCGCCACTCCTGCCCGTCGACGGGGACGACATCCTGATGGGCGAGGAGGACCAGCGGCGCGTCGCTCGCCGTTCCCGTCCAGCGGTACAGCAGCGAGCGGCCGGCCACGACCTGCCGCTCCAATCGCTCGTGGACCAGCGGGTACAGCCGTTCGAGGGCAGCGTGGAACGTCTCGAAGGCCGAGTCGTCGACCTCGCCCGGGTCGACCCGCGACACCGTCGGGATGGACAGCAGCTCGCGGAAGCGCTCGACGGGCGTCATGCGACGAGCCTAGGTCGTGGGAGATCTCGGAGCCCCGGGGATGCCGGCATCCGATGGCCACGGCGTACGACGGGCGGGCGCGACGCCGATGTCGGCAGACGCGGCTACGGTGGATCGCATGACCGGACTGCACTGGGGCATCCTCGCAACGGGCGGCATCGCGCACGCCTTCACCTCCGACCTGCGCACCGCGGGCCTCGACGTCACCGCCGTCGGCTCGCGCCGCATCGACAGCGCTCGCGCCTTCGCCGAGCAATACGACATCGCGCACGCGCACGGCTCGTACGAAGAGCTCGTCGCCGACCCCGATGTCGACATCGTCTACATCGCGACACCGCACCCCGGCCACCTCGACAACGCCTTGCTAGCCCTCGAGCACGGCAAGCACGTGCTGGTCGAGAAGCCTTTCACCCTGAACGCCTCCGAGGCGGCGCAGATCCGCGACGCGGCCGCCGCGAAGGGTCTTCTCGCGATGGAGGCGATGTGGACGCGGTACCTGCCGCACATGGTGCGCATCCGCGAGATCCTCGCCGCCGGCACCCTCGGTGAGATCCGGGTGGTCTCGGCCGACCACACCCAGAAGATCTCGACCGACCCGGCTCACCGCCTCAACGACCTCGCGCTCGGCGGCGGAGCCCTGCTCGACCTTGGCATCTACCCGATCTCGTTCGCGATTGACGTCCTGGGCCTCCCCGAGCGCATCACCGCTCTCGCACGGCTTTCCGACGCGGGTAGCGATGCAGAGGTGGCGACCGCGTTCGTGCACTCCGGCGGGGCGCTGTCGAGCACCGTGTCGTCGTCGCGCGGGGCCGGCCTGAACACGGCGCAGATCGTCGGCACCGAGGCCCGCATCGAGATCGACCGCGTCTGGTACACCCCCACGTCGTTCCGCGTCGTCTCCCCCGACGGCGACGTGATCGAGGAGTTCACCACCGAGGTCGAGGGCCGCGGCATGCAGTTCCAGGCGCAGGCGGCAGAGCGCTTCGTCGCGGCCGGCACCGGGTCGAACGACATCCTGTCGATCGACGAGACGGTCGCGATCATGGGCGTGCTCGACG
>JAKOMY010000405.1 GCA_022702225.1 Microbacteriaceae bacterium
CGCTCGCCCCCGACCCGTACGAGGGACTGCCGTACGGCGCGAACGAGAGGGAGCAGATGCGTCTGCTCACGAACGCGAACTCCGCGGCGCCGACCGTGCTCGACGAGATGGCCCACGCATCGACGAATTTCGCCGACGCGGGAGGTCGACGCTTCCCCGCCGACCTCCCGGTGCTGCTGTTCGCGCGCGAGGCCGACGACGACGTCGAGGGATGGGTCGACCTTCACCGCGCCCAGGCGGCATCCGTCGACCGGGGCGAGATGGTGCCGATGGCGGGCGAGCACTACCTGCACCACACGTTCTCGCGCGAGATCGCCGAGGGTACGCGCCGCTTCGTCGGCGGCTGAGGCTCAGGGCACGAGAACGATCTTTCCCGTCCCCGTCCCCGCCTGCCCGAACGCGTGCGCTGCCGCGGCGTCGGACAGGGGGAACGTCTTCGCGACGACCACACGCACCTGGCCGCTCGCCGCGAGCTCGGCGAGGCGTTCCCGGAACGAGAGTCGGTAGGCGGTGCCGGCATCCTGACCCGGTCCATAGCCGAGGAGCTTGATGCCGGTGCCGTGGCGTCGGTCCGAGCCCGTGATCGAGGCGATGCGGGCGGGATCCGCGACGAGCGCGAGCGAGACGTCGAGCGCTTCGTCGGTGCCGACCGTGTCGATCGCGGCGTCGATTCCGTCCGGCGCGACGCCGCGCACTCGATCGGCGAGTCCCGCACCGTACTCGACGGGGATCGCGCCGAGTTCGCGCAGCAGCTCGTGATGACGGGCTGAGGCGGTGGCGATCACCCGCGCGCCGAGCTGCCTCGCGAGTTGCACGGCCATGAGCCCGACTCCGCCCGCGCCGCCGTGGACGAGCACGGTCTCTCGTGCGACGAGCCCGGTCGCCGCGAGGGTGTGGGCGGCGGTGAGGCCCGCGAGCATGAGCGACCCGGCCTCCGCCCAGCCCAGCGCGGCGGGTTTGGGAATGAGGGATGCCACGGGTGCGACGACGTGATCCGCATACGCCGCGTGCGCGGGATAGACGATGACATCGTCGCCCACCGCGGTGCCCTCGACGCTCGAGCCGACCGCGATGACCGTTCCCGCGGCATCCATGCCGAGCGCCGGAAGCGTCTCGGTCAGTCCGGCCTCCTCTTTCTCGTCGTCGTCCACGTCGTGGAAGGCTCCGCCGTAGAGCTTCCAGTCGAGCGGGTTCACACCGGCCGCGCGCACGCGCACGACGACCTCGTCGGGCCCGGGCTCGGGGGTGTCGATCTCGACCACCTCGAGGACCTCGGGACCGCCGAAGGCGCGGGGGCGGATGACTCTGGACATGGGGACCTCCGGGATCAGGGGGCGGCTCGATCTCGCGCCCGATCCATCGTCGCCCGGGGAATGGGTTTCAGATAGCGCAACATATGCAAACCGTCATTGCGTCAGACACAATGACGAAGGTGGCGATCGAACAGATGGACCTCAATCTCCTGCGCGCACTCGACGCGCTCCTGCAGACGGGCAGCGTGTCGCTGGCCGCGGAGCGTCTGCATCTTTCCGTGCCCGCGACCAGCCGGGCGCTGGGGCGTCTGCGTCAGACGATGAACGACCCGCTGCTCGTGCGCGCGGGCCGCGGCATGGTTCCCACCCCGTTCGCGCTGCGGACGGCGCCGCGCGTGCGGTCTCTCCTCGAGGAGATCGAACGCCTCCGGCGCCCCGCCGACGACGACCCGTCCGCGTGGCACCGAACGTTCTCGATCCGCATCAACGACGCCCTGTCGCCCGTGCTCGCGCCGCGGCTCACGCGTCTGGTCGCCACCCGTGCCCCGCACGTCCAGCTGCGGTTCGTGGCGCAGCAGTCCAAGACGGTCGAACTCCTGCGCGATGGCACCCTCGATCTCGACGTGGGCGTCGTCGATCCCGGTCCGCCCGACGTGCGAGCATCCGTCCTCTTCGCCGACACCTTCGTCGCCGTGGTCTCGGCGGCATCGAGAATCGGACGGATGCCGCGGCTCGATCTCGACGAGCTGTGCGCGGTGCCGCACGTCTCGGCATCGCGCCGCGGACTCGACCGCGGTCCGCTCGATGAGGCCCTGGAAGCGCGGGGGCGGAGCCGGCGCGTCGTCGCTGTGGTCCCGACCTACGCGGTCGGTGCGCTGATGGCGCTCGAGGACGACGTGCTGTGCCTCATCCCCTCGGTGCTCGCCCGGCACCTGACCGAGCGCGGGGTGCCCTTGCGCGTGCACGAGGTTCCCGTCGACCTGCCGAAGGCCACCGTGCAGCAACGGTGGCACGAGCGGGTCGAAGCCGATCCGGCATCGCTCTGGCTGCGCGCGATGACGCAGGAGGCGGTCGGTGAACTCCGGCTCACAGACTCCCCGCCAACGCCCTCCCCACCGTCCGCCCGGTGAACAGGCACCCGCCGAGGAAGGTCCCCTCGAGGGCGTTGTACCCGTGGGCCCCGCCGCCGCCGAAGCCCGCGGCCTCGCCCGCCGCGTAGAGGCCGGGGATCGGCATCCCGGATCCGTCCAGGGCGCGGCCGTCGAGGTCGGTCTGGATGCCGCCGAGCGTCTTGCGCGTGACGATCCAGAGCCGCACGGCGATGAGCGGGCCGTGGCGGGGGTCGAGGATCGCGTGGGCGGGGACCGTGCGGAACAGGCGGTCGCCGCGGAAGCGTCGACTGTTCTGGATGCCGATGGTCTGAGCGTCTTTCGAGTACGGGTTCACGACCTCGCGGTCACGCGCCTCGAGCTGCCGGCGGATCGAGTCCTCGTCGAGGAGATCGTCTCCGGTGAGGGCGTTCATGCCGCGCACGAGCTCCGCCAGGGTGTCGGCGACGACGAAGTCGGCTCCCTCCCGCTTGAAGTCCTCGACCGGGCCGGGAGCGGCACGCCCGAGCCGCGTGCGCAGCAGCAGAGCCAGGTCGCGGTCGGTGATGTCGGGGTTCTGCTCCGACCCCGACAGCGCGAACTCCTTCTTGATGATCGTCTGATCGAGCACGAACCACGAGTAGTCGTAGTCGACGAGGTCGGGCGTCGAGCGCAGGATCTTCAGCGTGCCGAGGGTGTCGTACCCGGGCAGCCCCGGGAGGGGCAACCGGCGACCGCGCGCGTCGAGCCACATCGAGGAGGGACCGGGCAGGATCCGGATGCCGTGACCCGGCCACACGGGGTTCCAGTTCTGCAGCCCCTCGGTGTAGTGCCACATGCGATCGCGGTTCACCAGGCGTACGCCCTGGTCGGCGGCGATGTCGAGCATGCGTCCGTCGACGTGCGCGGGGACGCCGGTGACCATCGTGCGCGGGGGAGTGCCGAGGCGATCGGGCCACCAGCGGCGCACTCGCTCGTGGTCGCCGCCGATACCGCCCGAGGCGATGACGACGGCCTGCGCCGAGAGCTCGAACTCGCCGACCACCTCACGTGACGACGACACCCCGCGCGGGGAATCGTCGGGGGTGAGGATCGCGCCGCGCACGCCCGTCACGGCGCCGTCGGTGAAGACCAGTTCGTCGACCCGGTGGCGGAACCGCAGGTCGACGGCATCCGCCTTTCTCGCTTTTTCGGCGAAGGGTTCCGAGATCCCGGTGCCCGTTCCCCACGGCACGTGGAAGCGGGGAACGGAGTTGCCGTGGCCCCCGGCGCTGAGCGACCCGCGTTCCGCCCAGCCGACGACGGGGGTGAACCTCACGCCCTGCTGTTGCAGCCACGCGCGCTTCTCGCTGGCGGCGAACTCGACGTACGCCCGCCCCCACTTCTGCGCCCATTCGTCCTCGGGGTGCGCGCCGTCCAGGCGGTCCCAGCCGGCGGAGCCCTGCCAGTCCTGCCAGGCGAGCTCGAACGAGTCCTTCACCCCGAGACGGCGTTGCATGGGGGAGTCGACGAGGAAGATCCCGCCGAACGACCAGAACGCCTGCCCGCCCAGGTTGGCAGCGTTCTCCTGCTCGACGATGATCACGCGCTTTCCCGCACCTACGAGCTCATTGCTGGCGACGAGGCCCGCGAGCCCTGCTCCGATGATGATGACGTCGGCGTCCATGTTCTCCCTCGGCGTCGAGTGGCGGGACCCACGCTACGCCGGTCGACGCGCCGAGGGCCGGTGCGGGGAGTCCCCGCGCACCGGCCCTCGTCTCACTCGTATCGCAGCGACTCGACCGGGTCGGCGCGCGCGGCACGCGCCGCCGGCAATGTTCCGGCGAGGAAAGCGATCCCCATCACCGCCAGCGTCGTCACGACGATCGACACCGGATCGAAGGCGATGAGCTGCAGGCCGGGCAGGTCGCTGAACAGGCTCGTCGCGAGTTGGGCGCTGACCGCCGTCCCCACCCCGATCGCCACGACCGCGCCGAGCGCACTGCCCAGCAGACCGATGAAGATCGCCTCGAGGCTGAAGAGGGTGAACACGCGTCCGCTCCCCATGCCCATCGCCTTCATCAGGCCGATTTCCCGCGTGCGTTCCTGCACCGACATGAGCAGGGTGTTGACGATGCCGAAGCTCGCGGCCAGCAGCGCGATGATCGCGAAGGCGTTCAGGACCAGCACGATCCCGTTGATCACCGCTTCGAAGGTGCCCAGCTGATCGGCGACCGTCGTGCCGGTGTAGCCGGCGTCGGTGAGCGC
>JAKOMY010000021.1 GCA_022702225.1 Microbacteriaceae bacterium
GGGAAGGCCAGGCCGCCCTGGAAGATCATGTTCGTCGCGACACCCGAGGCGCCACCGGCGATCAGCGCGAGGATCGTCATGGGCTTCGCGAGGGCGTACGGGAAGTAGATCTCGTGGATGCCACCGAGGAACTGGATGATGATCGCGCCGGGAGCCGAGGCCTTCGCCGCGCCCACACCGAAGAAGGTGAAGGCGAGGAGGAGACCCAGGCCGGGGCCGGGGTTGGCCTCGATGAGGAACAGGATCGACTTGCCGCTCTCCGCGGCCTGCTCGATGCCGAGCGGGGTGAACACGCCGTGGTTGATGGCGTTGTTGAGGAACAGCACCTTGGCGGGCTCGACGATGATCGACAGCACCGGGAGCAGGTTGAACTGCACGAGGAACGCGACAATGCTGCCGAGGACCGCGCTGATGCCGAGGAACACGGGACCGAAGGCGAAGAAGCCGACGATCGCGAGGATCATGCCGAGGATACCGGCGGAGAAGTTGTTCACGAGCATCTCGAAGCCGGGGCGGATCTTGCCGTCCCACAGCTTGTCCATCTGCTTGGTGACCCAGGCCGCGAGCGGGCCCATGATCATCGCGCCGAGGAACATCGGGATGTTGGTGCCGACGATGACGCCCATCACCGCGATCGTGGCGACCACGCCACCGCGCGCGCCGTAGACGATGCGCCCACCGGTGTTGGCGATGAGCAGCGGCAGCAGGTACGTGATCATGACGCTGACCAGGCCGACGTAGCCCTGGTAGGTGCCGCCGTCCGCGTTCGCGGTCAGCGCGGTCATGGCGCCCGGCCAGTTGATGGTCGCGGCGTCGCCGCCGCCGCCGAGGATCTCGGCGACCGGAGCCCAGTGCCAGCCGAAGGGGCTGTTGGCACCGAAGAAGCCGGCGGGGATGAAGAGCATGGTGATGAAACCCCATGCGATGAATGCCGCGATGTTCGGCATGATCATGCCGGAGAGGAACGTGCCGAATCGCTGAACCGCGATCCGAGCCCCTCCCGGCTTCTTGGTGGGTGACGTCGTCGTCATTGCTGTGTCTCCTTGACTGGCTGCACGGCCGGAGCCGCGGTGGGGGGCGGCTTACGCCGCCGAGTGGGCGGAGGCTGCCTGGGCGGCCTCTCGGGCAGAGGCCGCGTCATCCGCGGCCAGGGCGGCCTCGGCGATGCGACGGGCATCGTCGAGAGAGTGGGTGAGCAAGGTGGCGCGCACGTCGGCGAGGGCCGTGGGAGCCATCGACAGCGTGGTGGCGCCGAGACCGACCAGCACGACAGCGAGCAGCGGGTCGGCCGCCGCCTCGCCGCAGATGCCGACGGGCTTGTCGTGAGCGCGACCGGCGGCTCCGACCTCGCGGATGAGGCGCAGCACGGCCGGGTGCCACGGGTCCTGGAACGACGCGACGGAGCCGAGCAGGCGGTCCGCGGCGAGCGTGTACTGCGTCAGGTCGTTGGTGCCGATCGAGGCGAAATCCGCGATCTGCAGGATCCGGTCGGCCAGCAGCGCCGACGAGGGCACCTCGACCATCACACCGGTGGTCTTCAGGCCGTAGTCCTTCGCCAGTGCGGTGAAGTAACGGGTCTCCTCGACGGTCGAGACCATCGGCGCCATGACCCAGAGGTCGGCCGGGCCCGCCTCGGAAGCCCGGGTCGCGGCATCCGCTTCCGCCAGGGCGGTGAGCTGCTCGCGCAGGATGTCCTCGCTCGCGCGGAGGGCGCGCAGGCCCCGCAGGCCCAGCGCCGGGTTCTCTTCGTGCGCGTCGTTGAGGAAGGGCAGCGGCTTGTCGGCGCCAGCGTCGAGCACACGCACGACGACCTTCTTGCCGGGGAAAGCGCTGAGCAGTTCGATGTAGGCGGCGCGCTGCTCCTCGACGGTGGGCGCGGAGCTCGAGCTGAGGAAGAGGAACTCGGTGCGGAACAGACCCACGCCCTCGGCGCCGAGCTCGACGGCCTCGGCCGCGCCGCCGGGCTTGCCGAGGTTCGCGAGCAGGGGGACCTTCGTGCCGTCGGAGAGCGCACCGTCGGTGATGGGGGCGGATGCCGCGGTCCTGCGGGCGTCGGCGCGGTTCTGCGCGCGGGCGAGGTCGTCGTCGGTGGGATCGACGGTGACGACACCTGCGGCGGCGTCCACGATGACGGACTGCCCGTCGACGAGGTCTTTCGCGCCGGCCGCGCCGACGACGGCGACGATCGACTTCTCTCGGGCCAGGATCGCCGTGTGCGAGGTGGGACCGCCCTCGGTCGTGATCAGGGCGAGCACCTTCTCGAGGTCGAGCAGGGCGGTGTCGGCGGGTGCCAGATCCTTGGCGACCAGCACGAAGGGGTGGCCCGGATCCGGGATGCCGGGAGCTGCGACCCCGCGCAGACGCGCGATGACCCGCTGGGCGACGTCGTCGAGGTCGGCGGCACGCTCACCCAGATAGCCGCCGAGGGTCACGAGCTGCTCGCGGAAGGAGGCGAAGGCATCGTGCACGGCGAACTCGCCGGTCTTCCCGGCCGCCAGACGGCTGTCGACCTCGGCCTCGAGCGTGGGGTCTTCGGCGATCATCGCCTGCGCCTCGAGCACGTCGCGCGCAGCTCCCCCGGCCTGGGCGCCGCGGGCTTCGAGCTCACGGGCGACGGCGCCGATGGCCTCGCGCACGCGCGCGGTCTCGTCTTCGACCGAGAGCTCGCTCTTCGCGTCCTTCGGGGCGGGCAGGGGCTCTGCCATGCGCGCGATGGGTCCCTGGGCGACGCCCAGTCCGATTCCGACTCCACGGAGTTCCGTCATGGTGCTGTGTTTCCTTTACTCGGCGTCGTGGTCGGTGGTCAGAAGCTCCGCGAGGCGCTCCAACGTCGCTTCGGCGGTGTCGCCGTCGGCGGTGAGGGTCACGTAGTCGCCCTGCTCGAGCCCGAGCGCGATGATCCCGAGGATGCTCGCGGCGTTGATGGGCTTGCCGGCGTCTTTGGCGAGGGTCACGGGGATACCGGAGTCCTTCGCCGCCTGGGCGAAGAGCTTCGCGGGGCGCGCGTGCAGGCCGTGCGACGATCCGATGCGGACGGTGCGGGTCAAGTGGGGCATGGTGTCCTCTCCGTCGTTTTTCAGATCGTGTCCGCGGGCTGGCGGGATCGCAGGGCGTCCTCGACCAGGGCGAGGGTTCGGGTGCCGCTGTGGTCGGTGAAGACATCGTCGGGAAGCAGCACCACGCTCACGCCGCGGGGCGCGGCCTGGAGGCGGATGGCCTCGAGCTCGAGGGCCAGGTGCGGACCCACCAGCACGATGTCGGCCGCGTCCAGGTCGATCGGCAGCGACTGCGAGGTCCCCGCCGACGCGGAGTAGTCCAGGCCCTTCTCGTGGGCAGCGCGACGGACGCGTTGCGCGACGAACGTGCTCGACGCACCCGCTCCACACACCACGAGGATCTTCATCGACCGGCCTTTCTTCCTCTCGATTGTCCGCACCCCGCTCACAGCGGACAACCAGGTTCGTTTCCCACCCCCCGGAACGCGGATGCCGTGACCTTTCCGCTGCGAGCGTGCGCGCTCCTGCGCCCGGTGCGGGAGGGCGTGAAAGGATGGACGAATCGCCGCTCACCGGTGCGGCGCGGAGGACGGATCGTGACGACGAAAGCTCGCCAAGACCGCCTGCTGGCCCTGTTGCTGCGGGACGGGGAATGGTCGACCGCGGCATCGCTCGCCGACGCGCTCGGGGTGACCCCGCGCAGCATCCGCTCCTACGTCACGGCGATCAACGCGCGCGTCCCGGGCGGCGCGGCGATCGAGTCCGGTCCGCTGGGCTATCGCGCGGGGACGGCGGCGGCCGCGGCCCTTCGTGCCCTCACCGGAACGGATGCCGGCACCCCCCGCGACCGCCTCCACACCCTCGTGCGCCGATTGCTGGATTCCGCCGAGGGGATCGACGTCTACGACACGGCGGACGCCCTGCACGTCAGCGCGGCGACCCTCGAGGCCGACCTGTCCCGGGTCCGGGGACTGCTCGGCGGAACCGAGCTCACCCTCGAGCGCTCGGCATCCACCGCTCGCCTGCGCGGAACCGAGGTCGCCCAGCGCCGCCTGCTGTCGAAGCTCGCCCACGACGAGATGGACGCCGGACTCTTCGACCTCGACGCCCTGCGCCGCACGCTCGGCGAGCAGTCGGTCGGGGCGCGCGCCTTCGGGCCGTTCAAAGCCGAGCTCGTCGCGGAACTCGGGGCGCTGGGCTACTACGTCAACGAGATCGGCATCGGCGACGTCGTGATGCACATCGCGATCGCCGCCGACCGCACCACTCGCGACCGCGCCCTCGGCTCGCCGGGCGGCGACTCCTCGGACGCGGCGGCCGCCGTGGTCGACGTGCTCGACCGGCTCACCCTGAAGCACATCGGCGTCCAGCTCGGCTCGGGCGATCTGCGGCATCTCGCGACCCTGGTGCTGACGCGCATCGTCGCCCCGGGATCCTCGGGCGGTGACGGCGTGCGTGCTCGTCTGGATCCCTCGGTGGAGACGGCCGTGCGGCGGGTCGTCGAGAATGCGGCATCCGAGTTCCTCGTCGACATCGCGCACGACGACTTCATCCTGCGCCTGGCGCTGCACGTGCAGAACCTGCTGCACCGATCGCGTGAGCAGGCGTGGTCGCGCAACCCGCTGACGCGGTCGCTGAAGTCGACGTACCCGATGATCTTCGAGGTCGCGGTGTACATCGCGAAGGGGCTGCAGGACGGTCTCGGCATCCCGATCCTCGACGACGAGATCGCCTACATCGCGATGCACGTCGGCGGGCGACTGGAGCGCAGTCGTCGGGCCGATCAGCTGCTGACGGCGACGATCGTGTGCCCGGGGTACTACGAACTGCACGAGCTGCTGCGTTCGAGCGTCGACCGCTCGCTCGGTCAGGCCATCGAGGTCGTCGGCGTCGAGACCCGCATCGACCCGGCGTGGGACTCGATCGAGACCGACCTCGTGCTCACGACCATCGATCCGCCACGGCCGGGGGACCGGTTCGTACGTATCCAGCCGTTCCTCACCGACGCCGACGTCGAGCGGGTGCAGGCCGCGGCCGGGCGTATCCGCCGCGGTCGCCGCCTCGCCCGTCTCCGGGCCGAGCTCGAGCGGTACTTCACGCCCGAGGCTTTCGTGCGGGGGGTGGATGCCGCCGAGGGCGAGGCGGGCGTCATCCGGCGTCTCGGCGGCATGCTGGTCGAGCAGAACGTGATCGACGAGGCGTACGTCGCTCGGGCGGTGGAGCGCGAGGCGATCTCGTCCACGGCGTTCACCGACGCTCTCGCCGTTCCGCACGCGATGGGCATGACCGCGACCCAGACCCGCATCGCGATCGGCATCGCCGACCCCTCGATCGCCTGGGGCGAGGGCCGCGTGCAGGTGGTGGCGCTCGTGGCTTTCAGCGAGACCGACCGCGAGGCGTTCCAGACGGTGTTCGAGCAGTTCGTCGAGGTCTTCAGCGAGCGCGACAGCGTGCAGCGCATCGTTCGCCGCGGCACGGACTTCGCGGCGTTCCTGGACGAACTGGTCGCCGTGATCGACGGCTGACCGCGCGCGGCCGGCCGGGGCTCGGACTCCGCCGGTCGTCGGCCGCGCTGCGCTTGCGGGCAGGGAGAGCTCGTCCGCGATCGCGGGGCGCTCCCGCGAGCGTCAGCCCGCCAGGGCATCGGAGCGTGCGACACCGAGCAGGCGCTCGATCGCGTCGGCCGCGCGCGGGGCTGCCCGGCCATCGCCGTAAAGCTCCCGGGCGCGAGACATGCGGGCGTGTGCGGCGGGGTCGTCGAGCAGGGTCGCAAGTTCGGCGGCGACCACCTCCCGGCGTGTGCCGATGAGCCGCGCGGCTCCGGCCTCGACCCCCTCTCCGCGCTCGGTGGTGTCCCGCACGACCAGGGCGGGCACGCCGAGCGCGGGAGCCTCCTCCTGCACCCCGCCCGAGTCCGTGACCACGCAATGAGCGCGGGCGAGCAGGCGACCGAACTGGGCGTAGGGCAGAGGTTCGCACAGGATCACGCGGTCGGTGTCGCCCACAGCCGAGAGGACCTCGCGACGTACGCGCGGGTTCGGGTGCATCGGCAGGATGGCCACGACGCCGGAGCGGGCGGTGACCGTCTCGGCCACCGCGGCCACGACGCGCGCGAGCGGGCCGTCCCACGACTCGCGCCGGTGGACCGTGACGAGCACGATCCTTTCCCACCCGTTCGCGATCTCCTCCATCGCGGGATCGTCGAAACGCTGCGGATGCGTCCTCTGCCAGCGGAGGGCATCGATACCGGTGTTGCCCGTGACCACGATGTCGTCGGGGGCGATCCCCTCGGCGCGGAGGTTGGCGGCCGCGCTGTCGGTCGGTGCGAGATGAAGCGAGGCCAGTGGCGCGATCAGCCGGCGGTTGCCTTCCTCGGGGAAGGGCGAGCGCAGATCGCCCGATCGCAGCCCGGCCTCCAGGTGGATCACGCGCGACCCCGCGTAGTACGCCGCGACGGCGGCCAGCGCGGCACTGGCGGTGTCTCCCTGCACGACGACGGCATCCGGGGCCGCCTCCGCCCAGCGGTGCGCGAGGGCGGCGAAGATCGCGGACGATGTCTCGGCGAGCGATGCCCCGCTCCGAAAGACATCGAGGTCGACGTCGGGCGCGATACCGAACGACGCGTTGACCTCGTCGGCCATCTGCCGGTGCTGACCGGTGACGGTCACGGTCGTGCGCGCGGAACTGCGTCGCCGGAGTTCCGCGACCAGCGGCGCGCACTTCACCGCCTCCGGGCGGGTGCCGTACACGACATCGATCCAGGGACGACTCATCGGCGGTCCTTTCTGCCCGGTCGGGTACCGGTGCGGCGTCGGTCGCGGCGAAGGGGTGCCGCAACATCGGGGTGATCGGCGGGGGGCGTGGCACTTCTGGCCGTCGACGTGGTCGTGGAGCCGTCTCGTCGGACGGGGTGCGAGGCACCTCCGGCGCGTGCGCGACCTCGTCGTCCGACGTCGGGATCCGCGACCCCTCGCCGCGGGGACTCGCGCAGGGCGATGCGCAATACGAGAAGGATCGCGGCGATGAAGCCGGCGATGACGAAGAGCGAGCCGAGGTAGCGATGCACGAGGTCGAAGCCTTCGCGTCCGTATCCGCTGTACGCCCACGCGGCGGAGCCGAAACGGATCATGTTGCTGGCCACGGCGACGGCCACGCCGACGGCGAGACCCAGAACGACCCGCGCGGAGCGTGCGCGCGTCACCCCCAGCACGGCGGCGGCCAGGAGCACCAACGGAACGACGAGGACGGTCGTCGAGCACAGAGCCGTGATCGAGAGTCCGGCGACCTCGGGGGTGCCGATGCCGAAGTACACGATCGAGCCCGACGCGACCGCGCGACCGGGGGTGAGCGCGGCGACGACGGCGCGCGCGAGCTGTGCCTCGGCCCGACGCGTGTCGGCTTCCGCGATGACCAACAGCGCCGCGATCGCGAGCAGAAGCGCGACCAGCAGCGTGCGATGGGCCCGACCGGCGCGGGGGAGGGGGACGGCCGCGGCGACGCTCACGACTCGACCGCCAGCAGAAGGCGCCCGGCCTCGGCGTTGCGGCGCGTCTTCGTCCACCCGCGCCGCCCCGCCAGCATGCGGCCGAACGCGCGAATCACGCAGACGTAGCTCTGGTACATGTACAGCCAGTAGCCCAGCCCCCACACCGCCGCACGCCAGAGCGGGTGTCGCTCCTCGCGCAGCACGTACACGAGCGGCCAGAGCGAGAACGGCAGGATGCCGGTGAGCACCCACAGCGGCAGGATCCACGTGGACGACGAGACCCAGCTGAGGATGCCACCGGGCGCGAGGGCCCCCGAAACGAGCATCGCCACGGCCACGCTGGGCCACAGCACCGATCCGGCGAGCTGGATGTAGGGGATCGCGAGGAAGTACGCCGCCTCGAGGGCGCCGGCATTGGTGAAATGACGTGACGAGAAGATGCGCGGGAGGTACCGTGCGCACTGCAGTCCGCCCTGGCACCATCGCGTGCGCTGCGTGAGCAGTCGACGCGCCGAGGGGAGTGCTTCCTGTGAGACCCACGTGTCGTGGACGTACACCGTCCGATATCCGGCGAGCATGATCCGCAGCCCCACCTCGTAGTCCTCGAGCAGCGCATCGCCCCACGGTTCCCCCTGCGCCGTCGAGGCGGCACGGAGGGCACTCAGACGGGTGAACTGCCCGTTTCCACCGAGACCGACCGAGACCGTGCGCATCCGCAGGACCTGCATCGCCGCGATCGTGGTGCGGAACTCGATGTCCTGCATCCTCACGAGGTAGCGAGCCCACGCCTGAGCGAGACGACCCCGTCCCCCCAGGGGCGCGGGGTCGTCTCTGTTGCTCATCCGCACCGCGACCTGCACGGCACCGACGTCGGCTGAGCCGAAGGCGGTGGGGCCCGACGCCTGACGGAGGGCGTTCGGGGCGAGGGATCCATCGGCGTCGAGGACGATCACGATGGTGCGATCGTCTTCGACGCCGCCCTCGCCCCGGGACGCCCGCCAGTGCATCAGCGCCGCGTAGGCGGCGTTGAGGGCCGCCCCTTTGCCGGTGCGAGCGTCGGGGAGGCGGCGGATCACCGCGTGCACGAAGCAGTCGCCGTCGGCGACGGTCGAGACGATGTCCCCGGTGCCGTCCGTGCTCGCGTCATCGATGATCCACAGGTGCACGTCGGGGAACCGCTCCCGCATCCTCGTCAGCGTCTCCGCGATCACGGTCGCCTCATCCCGGCAGGGGATGAAGGCGTGCCACTCGAACTCCCGACGGTCGCCGCCGCGAGCGCGCCTCCGACGAGCGAACGGGACGACGATGAGCGTCGTGTAGGTCAGGAACATCACCAGGAACACGAACGAGAGCGAGAAGAGGATGTCGAGAGGGTTCACGGGTTTCGTCGGGCCTCTCCGGATGCCGTCGCCTCGTCGCCGTGACCGCGCAGCCACGCCGAGCGCCACGTCAGGAGTGCGCCGAGCAGGGCCGCGCCGGCCCCGACGACGACGAGCGTCGCCGTCGGGGCCGTCGAGCCGGTGACCGCAAGGATTGCGGCCCCTCCGCCCATCGCGCCGTTGCGGTACATCGCGTCAGCCCCGGATGGATGCCGCGCGGGCACGACGACGCAACGCGATCGCGGCCAGAACGATCGCACCGACTCCGATGAACCCGCCGGCCAGGGCTGACGACTCGGGTCCGGCGACCGGAACGGCGAGCTGTCCGGCGTTGGGACCGACCGTCGCGTTCGCGAGGTTCACGCTGGCCACCGACCCGGAGGGACCGAGGCCCAGACGCAGCGCGGTCTGCGTGAACGAACCGTCCGAACCGGTCGACTGCACGTTGACCTGCATCTGTGCCAGTTGCGTCAGCGCATTGCTGAGCGGGGTGACGACGGTGCTGCTGATCCCGTTCAGCGCGGGCACGATCGTCGCCTTCGCGGTGTCGACGGCCGCTTGCAGCGCGATGCCCGCAGCCGCGGTGAAGATGTTCGACCGCAGGTTCGTGGCGAGGGCGCTCGCCGCGTTCAGCACACCGTCGACCTGGCTGACGATCTTGTTCGCAACGGCCTGCGGGACGTACGAGAGCAGGTCGGTGCCCGGCGGCAGAGCGTTGACGCTGGAGACACCGGCGGCCGAGGTCAGGTCGTCGAGCGTCAGCTGGACCGTGCCCGACGAGAACGGATTCGTCAGTCCCGCACCGCTGGTGTTCGCGAGCGCGATCAGCGTGTTCAGCGCCGGGTTGATGATGCCGAGCACACCGGAGACGATCGTGCCGTCGACCACGAAACCGGCGTCGGAGAGGACGTACTGACCGGTCTGCGTGCCGTCGGCGGCTTGCTGGGCGGAGGCGGCCAGCACACCCAGATCGACTTTCAGCCCGACGGGCGCCGACGACGATCCCAGCCGGAAGGTCGCCGACTGGTTCGCGGACGGCGAGCCGACGTTCGAGGGCGTGACCGTGCCCGCGCCGATGAGGCTGGGGGCAGCCGAGACGGCACCGGAGAACGCGGAAGAACTGCCGTCGTCGCGCGCCTGGGCGTACTGGCCGACAGCGCCGAGCTGGATGATCCCGTTGTCGCCGAAGAGGTTCGTCGATCCCGCCGACAGGCCGACGAGGCCCGCGATCGCCGAGGCGTCGAGCGGCTGGTCGGTGGTGACGTCGCCGCTGGCATCGGGGTTGACCGCCTGCGCTCCCCGCAAGGCGAGGGCGTTGTCGAGCACATTCGTCCCGAGCAGGGACGTCTCGACGAGCCGTCCGGTGCCCTGTGAAACGACGGCTGCAGCCTGAGCGCTGGTCGCCGGGATGAGCAGAGCGGCGGCGACGGCGACCGCACCTGCGGTCCGCGTCGTGCGCCGCACCCGGCCGTAGGACGTTGATGATCCGGTGGTCATGGTGTCTTCTTCCTGGTCAATCCGCGCGCCGTGGAGCCCGCGATCGGGTCGGGTCATGCGGGTCGTGGTGACGCTAGGGGCTCGCAGAGATCGGCACATCGGTGTGGCACACGTAACGTTCCGGAGGGGGCTCTCAGCGTGGTGCTCGGTATGGCTGCGCAAACACTGATGCCTCTCAGTGACCAGGGAGACGCGCGGAATTCGGTGTAGGAACGGAGGGGGGTACCGCCTCGCGTACCCCTAGTACAAGGGGGTTGCAAACAATGAGTGGTGCTCGAACATTCGTAGGGCGCTCGGTGGAACGAGCCTTGGCGGTAGCCGCCTTCAGCCGGAATCGGAGCGTGTTCGTGACAGGCCCCAGCCGGAGCGGGCGCTCGACGCTCCTGACGTCGGTCGTGAGGGATCTGGCCCGGCCCACGGTTTTCCTGGAACGTCGTCCGAACGGCGTGACACGGTGCGGTCCCCGCACGACGGACCGGCATCCGGTGACGGGGGAGGACGATGTCGCCGCCCTGATCGACGCGCTCGCCCACGACATCCCTCTCGTCGTCGATGACCTGGACCTGCTCCCGTACCCGGTGCTGGCCCCGCTCATCGACGCCTTCCGCACGACGCCGACCGTCTTCCTGGCCGCCATGTCGCCTCGTCATGTCGTGGCGTCGGCGAGTGCGGAGCGATGGGAGACGCTGCGCCCGATGTTCGATCAGTCCGAGGCGCTCGCCATACCCTTGCCGCCGCTGTCTCTGCGCGAGACGGCGGATCTCGGCGATGCCCTGCGCACGGCCCGCTACGGGGCCGATCGCGCGGACGACGCGTGGCACATGGCGCTGCACCACCTCAGCGGGGGGAGCCCGGCCCTCGTGCGTGAGATCGTCGAAGCGGCGGCGGCCCGCGGGCGTCTTCATGCGCTTCTCCCGATCGATCCCCAGAGTGACGCTCTCCCGGGGGCGGTCGTGGCATCCGCGATGAAGATGCTCGCTCCCCTGGACGCTC
>JAKOMY010000027.1 GCA_022702225.1 Microbacteriaceae bacterium
CATGCCCGCCGTCGATCAGCTCGTGTGCTTCGCGCTCTACGCCGCCAACCGCACGACGACGCAGGCCTACCGCGCACTCCTCGAACCGTGGAACCTCACCTACCCGCAGTACATCGCCCTGGTCACCCTGTGGAGCGACGGAGAGCAGACCGTCGGCAGCCTCGGCGAGGCGCTGCAGCTCGACTCCGGCACGCTCTCCCCCATGCTCGCCCGCATGGAGAACGCCGGGTACCTCACCCGTACGCGCCGCACCGATGACGAACGCGTGGTGACCGTGGCACTGACCGAGCGAGGCATCGCCCTGCGCACCGAGCTGGCCCACGTCCCGCGCTGCATCGCCGCGGGCTCCGGCCTCACCGACGCCAGCAGCGCCCGTGAACTGATCGATGCGCTGCATCGACTCACCGACGCCATGAAAGACCTGCGCGATCACCCCGATGACGTGCGCGACGCCGACGCGGCGCGCCACCCGGCCTGACGACCGCACCCCCACCGTCCCTAGAAAGGAACACCATGGACGTTCTCTACACCGCCGAAGCCGTCTCCACCGGCCAGGGCCGCCTCGGCCACGTGACCGCCGGCACGTACATCGACCTCGACGTCGCTCCCCCCAAGGAGCTCGGCGGCTCCGGCGCCGGCACCAACCCCGAGCAGTTGTTCGCCGCCGGGTACGCCGCATGCTTCCACGGCGCCCTGCACTCCGTCGCCCGCGCGCACAAGGTCAAGATCGAGGACTCCTCGGTCGGCGGCCGCGTCCACATCGGCCCCAACGGCCAGGGCGGCTACCAGCTGGCCGTGCTGCTCGAGGTCGTTCTGCCCGGTATCGAGAGCGATCTCGCCCAGCAGCTCGCCGACGAGGCCCACCAGGTCTGCCCCTACTCGAACGCGACGCGCGGCAACATCGAGGTCACCGTCACCGTCTCGGAGGACTGACCTCTCCTGAACCCCGGGGCGAGGCGCTGAGCCCCACGTATCGCGCCTCGTCCCGGCCTGCCGCCCCTCACCCCGGGGCGGCTTCGTCGTCTCGGCGTACAGTGACTGTCGTGATCCGGGTGATTGTCGTCGACGATGAGGCGCTCGTCCGTTCCGGCTTCGCCTTCATCCTCAACGCGGCGGACGACATCGAGGTGGTCGCCGCGGTCGGCGGACCCGACGCTCTCGCCGCCATCCGCACCCTCCATCCCGACGTCGTCCTCCTCGACATCCGGATGCCGGAGCTCAGCGGCCTCGACATCCTCGCCGCACTGCGAGACGACGCGGATCGGCCCGTGGTCGGCATCCTGACGACGTTCGCGGCCGACGAGTCCATCACCCGGGCCCTGCGAGACGGCGCTTCCGGCTTCCTCGTGAAGGACACCGATCCCGCCTGCCTCGCGGCGATGGTGCGCTCTCTCGCCGCGGGTGGGGTCGTCCTGTCGCCGGAGGTCTCCCGCGCTCTGGTCGACGGTTACGCGGGAAGACCCGACCTCGACGCCGCGCGTCGTGTCGCTCTGCTGACCGACCGCGAGCGCGACGTCCTCGAGTGGCTCCCCACCGGCGACTCGAACGCCGACATCGGTCGTCGGCTGCACCTGAGCTCCGCGACGGTCAAAGACCACGTCAGCTCGATCCTGGGCAAGCTGTCGGTGTCGTCGCGGGTCGAGGCCGCCCTGATCGCGGAACGGGCCAGCTCTTCGGCTGAACGACGCTGACGCGAGCAGGGACGGCTCAGATCAACCGGAGCTCGCCCTCCGTCTTGCCGTACGAGCGACGCAGCCACTGCCCGAAGCCCGGTTGGGCGAGGCAGGCCGCTGCGGTGTCGCACGTGACCACGGGGTCCTGCGCCGCATAGGTCGCGTAGACCTCGACCTTCGCATCGAGGACCTCCCCCTCGACGTTGATCGGCTCGTGCTGCGAGGGATAACCGATGTAGTAGGTGACGGCCCCCGGCGCGATCCCGACGACCGGCGCCACCGCTCGAACCAGTGATCCGACGCACGAGTGGTCGGGGTGGTCCCCCCGCGCGAACGCGCTCTCGTGCGGGATGTTCGTCGTGACGTGGTCGGGGCGTGCGGCGTGGATCAGCTCCGCGACGGTCTCCGAAAGACGGCGCGCATCGAGCGTCGGACCGTCGTCGATCGGAGCGAGGGCGGGCACCGTGCCGTTGATGAGCTGGGTGAGACCGGCCTCGCCCGTCGTCGCGAAGCCTTTCCCGCTGAGGTTGCCGTCCGGCAGACGGAGAACGGTGATCGACAGACGAGGATCGTCTGCGGGCACGAAACGCGTGACCCGCGCGCCGCTTCGAAGCGTCAGCTGGGTGGTGTCCCACGGTTGGGTGCTGCCGCGCATCTCGTCGTACGCGGCTCGGATGCCCGCCTCGCGCTGTTGCGCATAAGCGAGGCCCCGGCCGGCGTCGCCCGCGGTCACGAAGATGGTGCGCAGCGTCGCCCCCGAGCCGATGATCCCCGCGAGGTGGGGGTTGGCGAAGATGATGTCGTCGTCGGCGTGGGCCCAGACCGCCACGGTCGTGTCGTCGCCGGGCTCCTCGAAGGCGGGAGAGACGGGACGCGGCGAAGCATCGGGCACCGGCACGATGGGGCTGAGCTTGACCCAGGTCCCCTCCGGAGGCGCCGAGCGCCGGATCTCGCGATAGACGAGAGCTCCGCCCCCGAGCACGGCGAGTCCGCCGACGGCGACGCCACCGAACACCAGCGCTCTCCGGGATATCCCGGACCGACGCGGCGTTGCCGATTCACCGGGTGCCCGATCGGCACCCGAAGGCTCGTCGATGTCACTCACGGCGACTCCGTCCTGTACTTCGCCCCCCGGCGACGGATTGCGGGTTTCCCCTCGCCCTCGGGCGCCCTCCGACGTTATCGCGGCGGTCGGTCTTTACGAACTCGAAACCCCGCAGCCCCGCCACCCGGCGGGGTGGGGCGAACCCCTTCGGCGGATCACGTTCCCACGTCACCGACAGGCACATCGGCGTCACGCACCAGACGCATCGGCGATGCTCAGCGCGCACCTAACGAAGGTGACAACACTCCCCCTATGCAGACGTCCACACCGCCGCGGTCACTGTCGCCCGTAGCCCTGCGCATCCGCGCCGTCCTGAACGAGTGGGATCCGATCGGAGTCCACCACATCGGTCAAGGATGGCCCGACGACGAATACGACGACCTGATCCTGCCCATCCTCGAAGCCCTCGACGCACGCCCCTCCGTCGACGAATTGGCCGCTGAACTGCGCACCGTCGTCGAGAACGACTACGGCCTCCCCGCTCCCGAGGGCTGCCGGGAGACCGCGCGCTCCCTCCTTCACCTCCGCATCTGACCGATAAACCCCGGCGCGGGCGGATGCAAGCCCTGCCGTTCGGTCACCCCGCCGTCATAACGTCCCCTCCATGGCAGATCTCTCCCGCCCGCAGACGCCCGATCCGTACCCCCTCCTTCCGTCCGTCCCATCATTCGACGTGGTCAGCGATGACGTCACCGATGGACAACCGCTCGCGGACGACCAGGTCGCCGACAAGGGCAACACCTCGCCCCAGCTCAGCTGGTCGAACGTCCCCGAAGGAACCAAGTCGTTCGTGATCACGGGCTTCGACCCCGACGCTCCCACCCCGAGCGGCTTCTGGCACTGGGTACTCGTCGACGTCCCGGCGGACGTGCGCGAGCTGGCATCCGGGGCCGCCTCGGGCGACCTCCCGGGCCACGCCTTCCACGTCCGCAACGACGGCGGCGAGGCAGGCTTCCTCGGAGCCGCTCCCCCGCAGGGCGACCAGCCCCACCGCTACTTCTTCGTCGTGCACGCCGTGAGCGAGGAATCGCTCGGCGTCGACGCCGATGCCACCCCGGCCGTCGTCTCGTTCAACCTGGCGTTCAAAACGCTCGGTCGGGCGATCCTCCACGGCACCTACCGGCACTGAGGTTCGGATCATGACCGAGCGCGGCGAGGGCTTCGACAAGGACCAGACCATCACCGGGGTCGAGGAGCGCCTTCGAGCGCGCTTCCCCGATGCGGAACCGGGAGTGGTGCACGAAGAGGCCGTCGTCGCGGTCGACAAGTACGCCGACGCGCCCGTGAAGGACTTCGTCGACATCATCGCCGAGCGCGACGCACGAGCCGCGGTCGAGGATTCGCTCTCGAGCGAGTCCTGAACCCGCGGCGAACGCCGGAGCGGCTCAGCCCATCTGGAGTTCGGCTTCGGTCTTGGGGTAGGACCTCTGCAGCCACTCGCCGAACTTGCGGGTCTTCAGACACGCGTTGCGATCGGCGCAGCGGATCACCTGGTCCTGCTGCGTGTAGATGCGGTATGTGTCGACCTTGGTGTCGAGCACCGCCCCTTCCAGATTCCGAGGCAGGTTCTCGGAGGGGTACCCCACGAAGTACCGGATGCCGGGGCCCACGGCCGCGTCCGACGTCAGCGTGTCACGGACGAGAGCGCCGACGGCCGAATGATCGGGGTGGTCGCCGGGGGCGAAAGCGCTGCCCCGGGGGATATGGGTGAGGGTGCTCTGCGGAGCGAACGCGGAAGCCAGTTCCCGGATCGAACCCACGAGCTGATCCCGCGTCACCGCC
>JAKOMY010000040.1 GCA_022702225.1 Microbacteriaceae bacterium
CCGATCCCGAAGATCATGTAGCCGATGTGGCTGACCAGGGTGAAGGACAGCAGCCGCTTGATGTCGGACTGCGCGATCGCGCCCAGGATGCCGACCAGCATGGTCGCCAGCGCGGCCCACAGCAGCAGGTCGGTCAGCGGGCTGTCGGGGAACAGCAGCGTCTGCACCCGCAGGATGGCGTAGACGCCCACCTTGGTGAGCAGGCCCGCGAACACGGCCGTGACCGGCGCGGGCGCCGTCGGGTAGCTGTCGGGCAGCCAGAACGACAGCGGGAAGACCGCCGCCTTGATCGCGAAGGCGAGCAGCAGCATGAGGTGCAGGATCGTCTGCGTGTCCTGGGGCAGCAGCGACATCCGCTCGCTGATCTGGACCATGTTGACCGTGCCGAGCGCGCCGTAGACCATCGCGATCGCGGCGAGGAAGAGGATCGACGACACCAGCGACACGACGATGTAGACGACGCCGGTGCGGATGCGCGATTCGGTGCCGCCCAGGGTGATGAGCACGTACGAGGCGACGAGAAGGATCTCGAAACCGACGTACAGGTTGAACAGGTCTCCGGCGATGAAGGCGTTGAAGATGCCCGCGCCGAGGATCAGGTACGCCGGGTAGAAGATCGAGACCGGGGTGTCCTCGTCGTTGTCGGCCGCGCCCTGGCCGATCGAGAACAGCAGGACCGCGAGGAGGACGATGCTCGTGACGACCACCAGCAGGGCCGCGAGCACGTCGACGTAGAGCACGATGCCGAACGGGATGTCCCACGCGGCGATCGCCACCGCGATGGGCCCGCTCGTGTCGACGGTGACGAGCAGGACCGCACCCAGCACGAGGACGGCCGCGAGGGAGGCGACCGACACGACGATCTGCGTCTTCTTGCGTCGTCCGAAGATGAGGTTGATCGCGGCACCGATGAGCGGAATGCCGACGAGCAGGGGCACGAGGGCGCTCACGAGCGATCACCGTCCTGGGGGTCGCGGGGGGCGTCGAGCGGCGGCTCCGATTCACGCGACACCGCGACCCGGTCGACCGGAGCGTCGTCGACCAGCTGCGAGAGATCGCCCTGGTGCAGCACGCGGATGGGCGAGGCCACATCGCCGACGAAGTCGGTGGTGACGTCTTCGTCGTCGGAACGGGCCTCTTCGTCCATCGCGTCTTCGGGCTCGTCGGCCGCGCGGGTGCGCAGAGCCACGTCATCGGCGTCGTCGATGACCGTATCGGCCTGACCGAGCTGCCAGGAGCGGTAGATGAGGGCGAGCAGGAACGCCGAGATGCCGAACGTGATGACGATCGCGGTGAGCGTCAGGGCCTGGGGCAGCGCGTCGGACATGTCCGCGGCATCCGTCTGCCCGCCGTCGTAGAAGGGGGCCCGGCCGGGTGCGCCCATGACGATGAGGAGCAGGAGGTTGGCGGCGTTGCCGAGCAGCAGGAAGCCGATCAGCACGCGGGTCAGGCTGCGCTCGAGCATCGCGTACACACCGCACGCGAAGAGCACGGCCATGACGATGACGAGAACGAAGGAGATGGTCATGAGGGCGCCATCTCCGCATCTTCCGGGTGCTGCGACTGCCGGTCGACCTCGGCGCCGAGGCTGCGGAGCACGTCGAGCACCAGACCGATCACCACGAGGTAGACGCCGACGTCGAAGATCGTGCTGGTGACGAACTCCCAGTGCCCGATGATCGGCAGCTCGCCCTCGAAGGTGAAGCTCTGCAGCGGCGCGAACCCGAACACCATCGGCACCAGGGCGCACAGCACGGCGATCGCCATGCCCGCACCGAGCAGGCGTCCCGCGTCGGTCGGCGCGGCGGCGCCGAGCTCCCAGCGGCCGCCGGCGATGTAGCGCATGACCAGGCCCATTCCCGCGACCAGGCCTCCGGCGAAGCCACCGCCGGGCAGGTTGTGGCCGGCGAAGAGCAGGTACAGCGACACGATCATGATCGAGTGGAACAGCACCCGGATGATGATCTCGAGCAGGATCGAACGGTTCTCGGGCTGCACCTTGGAGCCCGAGATCAGCCACGCGCGCGGGGCGCCGGTCTCGCCCACGCGTCGAGCGCGCACGCCGCTGTCGGTCTCGACGAGGGGGCGACGGCGGCCCAGCCCGACGCGAGAGCGCGCGGTGCCCGATCGGCGCGCGAGGTTGTCGCTGCGGTTGGTGATGAAGACGAGGGATGCCACGCCGGTGGCGGCGAGGACCAGCACCGAGAGCTCGCCCATCGTGTCCCAGCCGCGCAGGTCGACCAACGCGACGTTGACGACGTTGCGTCCGTGGCCGATCTCGTAGGCGAGGGGCGGCCACTCGAGGGAGATGGGGAGGTCTTGACGTGCTCCGGTCGCCACGATCGCGACGAGGGCCATGGTGAGCCCCACGCCCGCGCCGAGGATCGCTCGGGCGATCGGGGCCACCGACTCGTTCTGCTCCCCCATGCGGGCGGGGAGGCGCCGCAGCACCAGCGCGAACACGACGAGGGTCACGGTTTCGATGAGCACCTGGGTCAGAGCGAGATCGGGGGCGCCGCTGGTCGCGAAGAGCACCACCATTCCGAGCCCCGTCACCGAGACGAGCGCGACCCCGGTGTAGCGCTTTCGGGCGCGGACGGCCAAGATGCCGGCGGCGATCATGACAGGTGCCGAGATCAGCTGCGCGGGCGACTGCCAGGCGTCGAGCTGCGCGCGCCACTCGCGCGAGGCCAGCAGGGCCGTGCCCTCGGCGACCACGAGCACCACGAAGATCGTGCCGACGTAGAACGGCAGCGAACCGCGCTGGAAGCGGGCGGTCACCCACTCCGAGGTGTGGTCGATCGCGCGGAGGGTGCCGTTGTACGCGTCGTTGGCAGTGAAGGGCAGCACACGAGGGCGCTTGTGCAGCTGTGTCTTGCGCACCACCCAGAACACGCCCGCGCCCAGCGCCAGGGTGCCGAGCGAGATGAACAGCGCCGGCTCGAGCCCGTGCCAGAGGGCGAGGTGGTACGGATACTCGGGCGAATCGACCCCGGCCGTCGCCTCGGGGAGTCCGTCGGCGTAGGGAGCGAGCCAGTGGTCGACGATCGGCGCGAGGAACCCGAGGGCCAGCGTGGTCGCCGACAGCAGCACGGGAGCCGACAAGAACCCGATGGGCGGGTCCGGCCACTCGGTCGTCTCGACGTCGCGCTTGGTCCCGTACGCACCCCAGAGGAATCGGATGCCGTAAGCCGCCGTCAGCGCGGAGCCCAGGACGATGCCGACCAGGGCGACGATCCCCCACACCGCTCCCCCCTCGGCCTCGTGCAGCAGAGCGGTCAGCGCCGTCTCTTTCGCGACGAATCCGAGGGTGGGGATCACACCCGCCATGGAGAAGATCGCGACGAACGACGCCGTGGCCATGACGGGCGCCTGGCGGCCGAGGCCGGAGAGCTGGCCGATGTCACGGGTGTTGAGCTGGCGGTCGATGACACCGACGACGAGGAAGAGGCACGACTTGAACAGGGCGTGGCTGAGCAGGAGCGCGACGCCGGCGAGAGCGGCATCTCTCGTTCCGTATCCCAGCATCACCGTGAGAAAGCCCAGCTGACTCACCGTGCCGAAGGCGAGGATGCGCTTGAGGTCGCGTTCGCGCAGCGCCTGGAAACCACCGAGCAACATGGTGAAGACCCCGAGCGCGATGAGGGTCGGTCGCCAGAACGGGGTGTCGGCGAAGCCGGGGGCGAGACGGGCGATCAGGTAGATGCCGGCCTTCACCATGGCCGCAGCGTGCAGGTACGCGCTGACCGGGGTGGGCGCGGCCATGGCGCCGGGGAGCCAGAAGTGGAACGGGAAGATCGCGGACTTGCTCAGGGCGCCGACCAGCAGCAGCAGGACCGCGATGTCGACGACCGCGCCCGTGGGAGGGTCGGCGAGGATCGCCGACAGGCTGGACGTGCCCGACTGGACCACCATGAGCACCACGCCGATGAGCATGACGAGCCCGCCGAGGGTCGTGACGAGCAGCGCCTGCAGCGCGGCACGGCGACTCGCGGAACGGCTGTGGTAGTAGCCGATCAGCAGGTACGACAGGACGCTCGTGGCCTCCCACAGCATCACCAGGACGACGAGATCGTCGGTGAGGACCAAGCCGTACATCGCACCGGCGAACCCGAGCAGGACCGCCGAGAACTGCCCCACGCCCCGCGTCTTGCCGCGGAAGTACCAGCGGCAGTAGAGCATGACGAGCGCCCCGACGCCGGTGACCACCAGGGTGAGGAGCCACCCCAGCACATCCATGCGCATCGACAGCGACACGTTCAGCGCGGGGATCCACCGGTATTCCTCGAAAGGAATATCGCCCGAGAAGACCGCGGGGGCAAGGACCACCGCGTGGGCGAAGGCCAGGGCGGGGAGCACCGCGGCGACGTAGAACGCGCGGGCGCCGATGCGCGAGACGAGCCACGGCAGAAGAAGGGGGACGGCCGCGAAGGCGCCGAGGAAGATCAGCACGGTCGGGCCTCCTCGGGGTCGACGGGCGGATGCCCGGGCTCTCGGGGTGTCGTGACTATTCTATGCGGAGCATGAGAGTCCCAGCATCCGCGGCGTCATGTGGTACGCGGCGGGCCGGTCGTCGTTCCCTCTCGGAAGGCGCACCGCAGGTCGAGCCCCGAGGGCGTCTCGTCCTCGAGCATCGCCGCCACGGCCTCACCGGCAGCGCGGCCCTTCGCGGTGGCGGGCTGCACCAGGGTGGTCAGCACGTGCGGGGCGAGGCCGTCGACGACGACCCCGTCGAACCCGGTCACGCTCACGTCGTCGGGCACTCGCAGACCCGCTTCCTCGGCGGCGCGGATGACCCCGGCCGCGAGCAGGTCGCTCTGGGCGATGACCGCCGTCGGGCGGTGGTCGGGATCGGCGAAGATCGCTCGACCGGCGATGCTCCCCTCGTCGATCGAGCTGGTGGCGGCGGCCACGGCGGGAGCGTCGGGGAACACCTCCCGGGCCCCGGCCAGCCGGTCGGCGGTGACGTCGACCCGGACGACGGCGTCGTCGGAGATCCAGCCGCGGCGCCGAGCCGTGTCGGTGGGCAGGGTGACGATCACGACGTCTCGGTGACCGAGCGCCTCGAGGTGGCGCGCGGCCTCGCGCTGCGCTTCGGTGTTGTCGAGCAGCACCTGCGGCACGCCCTCGCCCGCATCGCCCTCGACCACGACGACCGGGATGCCGCGGCCTTTCACGATCTCGAGGGAGTCGCGCATGCGCGGGCTGCAGCCGATCAGCACCGCGGCGTCGATGGGAGCGGTGTGCAGCGAGGGTTCGCTCACCGTCTCGCCGTCGTCGCGAAGCAGCAGCAGCGCCGCCCCCAGGCGGGAGACGCCGTCGGCCAGACCGTCCATCATGTGGGTCGTGACCGGGTCGAGGAACGCCGTGCCGAGGTGCTGGTCGAAGACCACGCCCACGATGCCGGAGCGTCCACGACGAAGGGACGCGGCGCGCGGGTCGGGCCCGGTGTACCCGAGGCTCTCGGCCGCCGCGAGCACTCGCGCACGGGTCGCCTGCGAGGTCGGCGTCTTGCCGCTGAAGACGACGGACGCGGTCGACGCCGAGACGCCGGCCTCTCGCGCGACGTCGCTGATGGTCGCGCGACGGTTGCTCACGGGCCGATCGTACTCGCCGACGCGAGCGTCGCCGAATCGATTCGATGCGCGTCGAATCGATTCGGTACAGTGGCCGCATGCACTCGACGCTCACCCGGTCCCAGCTCGTCCGCTGGCACATCGCGATCTGCGCCATCTTCCTCGCGAGCGGGCTGAGCATCTCGACGTGGGCGTCGCGGGTACCCGCCATCCGCGAATCGCTCGGCATCGAGAACTCCGGCGTCGGGCTGCTCCTGCTCGGCATGGGCGTGGCATCCATCATCGGTCTCTCGATCGCGCCGGCTGTCATGGCCCGGATCGGCGCGCGCACCGGCATGCTCGTCGCCCTGCTGCTCGTCGGCATCGGCCTCATGATCATCGGCTTCGGGGCCGACTCGCTGCAGTTGTTCGGGGTCGCCCTCGTGGGCCTCGCCCTGTTCGGGTTCGGCAACGGCACGGTCGACGTGATGATGAACGTCGAGGGAGCAGCGCTCGAGAAGGCCACCCGGCGCACGATCATGCCGCTGCTGCACGCCTTCTTCAGCTTCGGCACCGTCATCGGCGCGGGTCTGGGATTCGTCGCCGTCAGCCTGGGCATCCCCGTGGTCGCGCACTGCGCGGCGATGGGCGTGGTCATCATCGTGGTGGCCTTCGTGTCGGTGGCCAACGTGCCGCGGGCCGAGGTAGCGATGGACGCCCCCGCCGCCGAGGAGCGCGCCCACTGGCGCGAGCGTCTCGCCGTCTCGCTGCAGGCCTGGCGCGAGCCGCGCACGTACACGCTCGGGGTGATCATGCTGGGCATGGCGTTCGCCGAAGGCAGCGCCAACGACTGGCTCCCCTCGGCCGTGGTCTACGGCCACGGAGCCCCCGAAGAGGCAGGTCCTGCGGTGCTCGCGGTGTTCTCGGTCGCGATGACCGTGGGCCGCATCGCCGGGGGCCCCGTCGTCGACCGCCTCGGCCGTGTGCTCGTGCTGCGGGTGCTCGCCGGCACCGCCGCCGCGGGTCTGTTGCTGTTCATCCTCGCGCCCTACGGTCCCCTCGTCTTCGTGGGTGCGGCTCTGTGGGGCCTCGGCGCCTCGCTCGGTTTCCCGATCGGCATGTCGGCCGCCGCCGACGACCCCGCCAAGGCCGCCTCCCGCGTGGCCGCCGCGGCGACCATCGGCTACGTGGCGTTCCTGTGCGGCCCCCCGATCCTCGGGTGGATCGGCGACCACATCGGCCTGCTCAACACGCTGCTCATCGTGGTCGGGCTCATCGTGGCATCCGGTCTCTTCTCGGGCGCGGCCAAGCCCCTCGCCGTCGAGAACGAGCGGGCCGCAGAGCCGGCGCGCCGCGATTAGGCGACGCGGCCCCCAGCGGCCGCTGCTGCGTCGATGACTCCGGCCGCCTCGACGCGCATCTCGCTGTCGCGACGACGGCGCGGAACACTCGGGGTGACGCGACCCGTCGGACGAGCTACCCGGGGGCGGCGGCGCACCGCAGCCACGGCACGGTCTCTCTCGACGGCGGTGTGACGATCGTCTCGAGTTGCGACAATGGAGTCGTGCGCCTCGTCATTGCTCGTTGCTCCGTCGACTACACCGGTCGCCTGAAGACACATCTCCCCCTCGCGACCCGACTCATCATGGTCAAGGCCGACGGTACGGTCGCGTTCCATCGGGACGTCCAACACGCGCCCCTGAACTGGATGAGCCCGCCGTGCTCGCTCACCCTCGAGCAGCCCGACGAGGCCGACATCGAAGACGGCGTGATCGAACGCTGGCGCGTGACGCACGCGAAGAGCGGCGACGCACTGCTGGTGCGCATCCACGAGGTCATGCACGACACCGCCCACGACCTGGGCCTCGACCCCGGGCTCATCAAGGACGGCGTCGAGGCCGATCTGCAGCGCCTGCTCGCCGAGCAGGTGTCGGTGGTGGGTGAGAACCTCACGCTCGTGCGCCGTGAGTACCCCACCGCGATCGGCCCGGTCGATCTGCTGCTGCGCAATGACGACGGCCACGGCACCGTCGCGATCGAGGTCAAGCGTCGCGGCGACATCGACGGCGTCGAGCAGCTCACCCGCTACCTCGAGCTGCTCAACCGCGATCCCCTGCTCGCCCCGGTCACCGGCGTCTACGCCGCGCAAGAGATCAAGCCCCAAGCGCGCGTGCTCGCCACCGACCGCGGCATCCGGTGCCTCGTCCTCGATTACGACGAGATGAAGGGCGTGCAGTCGGGCGCCCCGCGGCTCTTCTGACGCGGCGAGCGCCGCGCGCGGGCAGCGCCGGTAGCGTGGACGCATGCCTGCACGCTCTCCCTTCTCCTGCGTCCTGTGGGACGTCGACGGAACCCTCGTCGACGCATCGGAGGGCATCCTCCGCCGGTTGACGATCACACTCGAGCACTTCGGACGCACGCCCCCGGTGCGAGGAGAGCTGTCGCACTGGATCGGTCCGCCGATGTTCGAGTCGTTCCAGGTGAACGTGGGGATGACTCCCGAGCAGGCCACCGAAGCCGTCACCTTCTACCGCGGGCTGAACAAGAGCGAGGGCTACACGGTCAGCGCGCGTCTGTATCCGGGCGTCGAACAGCTCGTGCACGACCTGCACGCGGCGGGCATCCCGCAGTCGACGGCGAGCTCCAAGCCCGAGGTACAGGTGGTCGCCCTCATGGACCACTTCGGCCTCGCTCCGTCACTCGAGGCCATGGTCGGAGCCACCCTCGACGAGCGCACCCTGAGCACGAAGGCCGACGTCGTGCGCGAGGCGCTGCGCCGTCTCGAAGCCGCCGGGGCCGACACCTCGCGCCCC
>JAKOMY010000135.1 GCA_022702225.1 Microbacteriaceae bacterium
CCACCGCCGCCACGGCGGCCTCGGTGTCGGCGGGTGAGCCGCCCGCTCGACCGGCGACGAGACCGGCGACGAATGCGCTGAGCGGCGCCGCCGGCCGGGCGACGCCGTTGGCGACGTCGCGCGCGAGATCGAGGATCAGAGAGATGGGGATGTCGCCCTCGGCTAGGCCGAAGCGCTCCGCGAGAGCGGCGCTCCAGTCGTTCAGCGCTTCGGGGGGCAGCGTGCGGGACTCGGTCATGGTTCCTCCTCGGGCCGTGGGGAGATCGTCCCACGAGTACAGCCGATGAAGGTGGCATCCGGGTGCCAGGCGATCCGATCGCGCCGAGCGCCCCGTCGCTATCCGACGACGCGGGCTCCCGTGCGGGGCGCATCGATGCCGCGGCTCGTCACCTGGCGATGCGCGCGCACCACGAGGAGGAGCCCGATCGCCCAGAACGGCACCTGCACGAGCTCCGCCAGACGGAACGCGGCGAGCGAGAACTCTCCCCCACCGGCCTGCAGGGTGAGCACGGCGCCGATCGCCAGGATCACGAGGATGCTCGAGAGGAAACCCGCGCCGTTCACCACCCCTGTCGCCGTGCTCAGCCGCTCGGGCGGGTTGTGGTCGCGCACGATGTCGAACGCGATCATCGACGCGGGCCCCCCGACGCACATGGCGATAGCGAGTACGACGAGAAGGGGCAGCGGCGCCCGGTCGGGAAACACCAGAACCGCCGCCCACGACGCCGCTTGCGCGGCGACGAGAGCGATCACGAGCGCGGTCCGAGCACGGGGGAACCTCCCGGAGACGGCACCCACGAGCGGCCCGAGGACGATACCGCCGACGACGTAGACCGTGAACAGTCCGCCCGCGGTCGCGGCATCCAGGCCCTGACCGGCCACGAGGAAGGGGAAGCCCCAGAGGATCGCGAAGGCGTTGCCCGAGAACGAGGTGACGAAGTGCACCCAGAACGCCAGACGGGTGCCCGCCGCACGCCAGGCCGCGCGCACGGACCGGCCGACCGGCTCCCGTGCGACGGCGATCGACCCGCGCTCGTGGACGACGACCACGACCAGCACGCCCACCAGAGCCGTGACCCCGGCCACCGCGAGGAAGGCCGACGTCCACCCCGACAGACCGACGAGGGCCGCGAGCGGAACGACGCTGATGATCTGGCCGAACTGCCCCAGAAGTCCGGTCACCTGCACGGCCGTCGGCGCGAGGCGTCGGGGGAAGCGCATTCCGATGACCCTCAGCAGGCCGGGGAAGATCGCGGCCTCGCCGGCGCCCATGAGCAGACGCGCGGCGATCGCCAGGCCCACTCCCGGGGCGACCGCGAGAAGCACCTGCGCCGCGGCCATCACGAACATGCCGACCGTGAGCACGGTGCGCGCGCCGAACCGGTCGAGGAGCAGCCCGACCGGCAGCTGCAGCGCGCCGTAGATGGCGAGCTGCACGACGGCCAGGAGCGACAGCGTCGCCGCGGTGATCGCGAACCGATCCGCCGCCTCGAGCCCGAGGGCCGACAGGGAGGTGCGATTCACGATGGAGACCACGTACGCGACGACCCCGACGAGCCACACGGCGAGCACGCCGATGCGCTGTCGCCAGGGGGCCGCCGGGGTCGCGCTCCGGGTCATCCGCGGGTCAGCCGCAGTGTCACGACCTGGAACGGCCGCAGCTCGAGCTGGATCTCGTCGCCCTCGTGCGCGAGCTGACGCGAACGCGCCATGTCGGCACCGAGCGGACGCTCGAGCAGGTCGACCTCGGAGACGGACGCCACGGCGAACCCGGGCACCAGCGTCGTGGCCGCGCGACGACCCAGCGCCTCGTACGCACGCACGATCACATCGCCCGATCGGTCGTCGGCGAGCTTGACGGCTTCGATCCGGATGCCCTCGTTGGTCGAGCGCACGACGCTCCACGGCTGGACGGTGCCCTCCACGACGGGGCGGCGCAGCGGCAGGTTCTGCTCGTAACCGGATGCCACGACCGCGGCGATGTCGGCCCCGGGGTGCACCGCGTACGCGAACGTGTGGTGGCCGGCATCCTGGATCGGGTCGGGCGAATTCGCCGCACGCACGAGGCTCAGGCGCACCTCGGTCTCGACCTCGCCCGAAGCCCCCACGGTGCGGGTGATGTCGTGGCCATAGGTCGCATCGTTGGTCACCCCGATGCCGTATCCGGGCTCTTCGACGTGCACCCAGCGGTGCGCCATGACCTCGAACTTCGCGTCTTCCCACGAGGTGTTCGTGTGCGTCGCGCGGCGCACGTGCCCGTACTGGATCTCGGCGCTGTGGTGATGCGCGTGCACGACGAACGGCAACGACGCCTTCAGCAGCTTCTCGCGCTCGTTCCAGTCGAGGTCGACGGCGAAGTGCACGCGCACGTCGTCGGCCTGCACGGCGATCGTCTGCGCCAGGCGCGACGTGCCGAACGAGCGGGTCACGACGACCCGGGCCCGCAGATCGCCGTCGACGAGCAGCTCGACCGCGTCAGCGGCATCCAGGTCGTCGAAGGTGTAGCGGTAGTGCGCGTCGATGTCCCACGCGTCCCACGCGTTCGGCAGGTCCTGGTGCAGCTGCAGCAGGTTGGCGACGCGGCCGGCGGGCACGAGCTCGCGGTTCTCGGCGAGGTCGACGATCGAGGTGACGAGGCCGCGGGCGTCGACGGTCACCCGGACGAGGCCGTTGTCGAGCACGATGTCCTCGCCGTCGCGGTGCGCGGTCACCGGGTGCGCCGGAACGACGGGAACGAGGGATGCCACGCCCAGCGCCGGCGCCTCCACCAGTGCGAGCGGGGTGCCCTCGGCATCCAGGGTCAGAGACCGACGCGCGTGGTCCGCCGAGTTGACGACCGCGGCCGACAGGCCCGCGGCCGCGAGCGCCTCGGCGATCGAGCGCTCCAGCTCGGCGAGCGCGGCGGCGTAGTCCTCTTCGTTCTGCTCGTGCACCCACTGGATCGACGAGCCGGGCAGGATGTCGTGGAACTGCTGCAGCAGCACGCCCTGCCACAGGCGGTCGAGCGCCTCGTAGGGGTACTCGGCGCCCGTGAGCGCCGCGGCGGTCCACCAGAGCTCCGCCTCGCGCAGGCGGTTCTCGGCCTCGCGGTTGCCGCGCTTCTCGCGGGCGTGCGAGGTGAAGGTGCCGCGGTGCAGCTCCAGGTACAGCTCGCCCACCCACACGGGGGCGTCGGGGTACTCGGCCTGGGCTGCGGCGAAGAAGTCGTCGGGGTGCTCGATCTCGACGCGGGGCGAGCCCTCGAGCGAGGCGACGCGGCGCTGGCGCTCCATCATCTCGCGGATGGGTCCGCCGCCGCCGTCGCCGTAGCCGAACGGCACGAGCGAGGTCGTCGCCCTCCCCTTGTCGCGGAACTGGCGCACGGCGTGGTGCAGCTCCTCGCCCTCGAGCGTGGAGTTGTAGGTGTCGATCGGCGGGAAGTGCGTGAAGATGCGCGAGCCGTCGATGCCCTCCCACCAGAAGGTGTGGTGGGGGAACTTGTTCGTCTGGCTCCACGAGATCTTCTGCGTGAGGAACCAGTCGAGCCCCGCGAGCTTCGCGATCTGCGGGAACGCGGCGGTGTAGCCGAACGAGTCGGGCAGCCAGATGCCGTGCGTCTCGACGCCGAGTTCGTCGCGGAAGAACCGCATGCCCTGCGTGATCTGGCGCACCATCGCCTCGCCGCTCGGCAGGTTGCCGTCGGGCTCGACCCACTGCGAGCCCACGACGATCCACTGGCCCGCGGCGATCGCGGCCTTGATGCCCTCCCACACGTGCGGGTAGCGCTCCTTCACCCAGGCGTACTGCTGTGCCGACGACGCGGCGAAGCGGAAGTCGGGGTACTGCTCGGCGAGGGCGAGCACGTTCGAGAACGTGCGGGCGGTCTTGCGCTTGGTCTCGCGGATGGGCCAGAGCCACGCGGTGTCGATGTGCGCGTGACCGATGCCCGAGAGGCGGTGGGCCGAGGCGGATGCCGGGCGCGAGAGCACGTCGACCAGCTCGGCGCGGGCGGCCGCGGCAGTGCCGACGATGTCGTCGAGGCGCAGCACGTTCAGCGCCCGCTCGAGCGCGCGCATGACCTCGTGGCGGCGGGGCTCGGTCTCGGGCAGCTCCTTCATGAGCTGGTAGAGCACCTCGACGTCGAACTGCAGCCCCCACACCTCGGGCTCGAACACGGCCAGCTCGGCGGAACGGAACGTGTAGATGGGCGCCTCGGGCGCGGTCTTCTTCGAGCCGTACGGCGTCGGGACGAAGTCGTTCTTCAAGATGTCGGGGTTGGCCGCGGCCTCGACGAAGAAGTGCACCGGCTCACCTCCCGCAGCCTCGTCGGCCAAACGGACGTAGTGGTTCCGGGGGTGGATGCCCTTCACCTGCACGCCGTCGGGGGTGTGCACGAGCGCCTCGGCCTGGTTGCCCGGCCAGTCGCCCTGGAAGCCCGGGTCGAGCAGCAGCTCGACCGTGCGGCCGGCCCAGTCGGTGGGGATCTCGCCGGTGACCTCGAACCACCACGTCGACCACGCGCGGCCCCAGCTGTCGCCGACGGCGAAGGGTGAGTAGTCGGCGGCGAGCGCCTCGGATGCCGGGACCGGCTCGTCGGGGACCATCCAGGCCTGCAACGCGACGGGCACGCGGGCCGAGTAGACGGCGGGCACGATGCGCTCGGTGAGAACGCGGTGGATGCGCTCTTCGACGAGCGTGAGGTTCTGGTGCACGGTGGTCTCCGATTCGAAGGCTGCGCGAGGTTCGGGGCTGCGCGGTTCGGGTTTCGTTCTGCGGGGCTGTGACGTGGTGCGGGGGTGCGGCGCCGTGGGGGGGCGGAACCGCACCCCCGGGTCAGCGGAGGTACGACAGGTCGGCGAAGCTGGAGCCGGCGTCGTCCAGGAGGGCACGGGCCACCCGCACCGAGTCGATGAGCGGGTGGTGGGCGAGAGCGCGCAGCGCGGCGGCGCGCGAACCCGTGAGCGCGGCCTCGATGGTCTGCCGCTCGACGTACTTCACCGTGGTGACGAGACCGAGGCCGAAAGCAGGCACGGCCGCGCTCTCGATGGGCCGCGGGCCGTCGGCGCCGACGATGCACGGGACTTCCACCACGGCCTGGTCGTCGAGACCGGCGAGCACACCGCCGCCCGGCACGTTGAGGATCAGACGGGCCGACTGGTCGTAGGCGATCGCGCGCATCAGCGCGATCGCGACGTTCTCGTAGCCGCCCGAGACGAGGTCTTCTTCGTCACGGTCGCCCATGCCGGCGGAGTCGCGGTTGGTCGCCATGTAGGTGACCTCGCGCTCGTGGCGGCAGGCCTCCCACGCCGCGTGCGGGTGCGGGGCAGTCGCCGCGGCATCCCAGAACCCGGCCTGCTGGTCGAGCAGGTACCGCCCGCGGGTGGTCGCCGCGTACTGGTCGGCCTGCAGCACGTCGCGGCGGTACGAGTAGTAGTGCAGGTACTCGTTGGGCAGCGCGCCGAGCGTGCGGATCCAGTCGGCGCCGAACAGCGCACCCTCTTCGAACGACTCGATGCGCTCGGGAGAGGCCAGCAGCTCGGGCAGCAGGTCGACGCCGTCGCGGCGCAGGGCGGTGAGCCAGCCGAGGTGATTGAGACCCGCGTACTCGATCTCGACGTCAGCGGAGTCCCGGATGCCGAGAGCCCCGAGCGCGCGACGGGCCAGGCCGATCGGTGAGTCGCAGATACCGATCACGCGCTTGCCGAGCACACGACCCATGGCCTCGGTGACGACGCCGGCGGGGTTGGTGAAGTTGATGACCCACGCATCGGGGGCGACCCGCTGGATGAGCTCGGCGAGCCGCATGGCCACCGGCAGCGTGCGCAGCGCGTAAGAGATGCCGCCGAAGCCGACGGTCTCCTGACCGATGACCCCGTGCGAGAGGCCGATGCGCTCATCGGCCGCCCGACCTTCCATGCCGCCGACGCGGATGGCCGAGAACACGAAGTCGGCGCCGCGCAGGCCCTCCTCGGCATCCGTGTGCACGCTCACGCGCGGTGCGTCGGAGAAGTCGCGGGCCTGATCTTCGAGGATGCGGGCCATCGTGCGCAGCCGGGTGCCGTCGGTGTCGATGAGGGCGACCTCGTCGACGCGTCCGGGGTCGCGGTCCAGGAGGAGGGCGCGGTAGACCAGAGGGGTGCGGAATCCTCCGCCACCGATCATGGCAAGCTTCATGCGGTCACAATCTCGACATTCCGTCGGCCCAGGGACTCGACGATCGGGCCCTCGAGCGGCGCATCGGTGATGAGCCGCCGCAGGGCGAGGGGCAGGGCGATACGCCCGGCGCCGCTGCCGGGGAACTTGCTGTGGTCGGCGAGCACGGTCGCCGCGTCGCACGCGGCGAGCATGGCCTGCTTGATCGGCACCTGGGCGAGCGTGGTGTCGCGCAGGTCGCCCTCGGGAGACATGCCGCTGACGCCGAGGAACGCGTGGTCGGCACGGATCAGACGCAGCGACTCGGTCGTGAGGTGGCCGGCGACGCTGCGGTAGACCGGATCGTAATCGCCCGGGAGCATCACGAGGTGCGTTTCGCGTTCGTCGCGCAGCACGTCGTAGATCGCCAGGTTGTTCGTGATGACGGTGACCGCGCGGCCGCGCAAGAGACGGGCGAGCTGCAGCGTCGTCGTTCCGACGTCGAGGATGACGGCCTGACCGTCGCGGATGGTCGCGGCCGCAGCCCGCGCGATGCGCTCTTTGCCCTCGCGGTTGACGGGCTCGACGGTCGCGAACGGGGCGTCGCCCTCGCTCATCACCGCACCGCCGTGGGTGCGCCGGAGGAGCCCCGCGTCGTCGAGGCGCTGCAGATCGCGGCGGATCGTGGCGATGCTCGAGCCGGTGGCCTCGGCGAGCTCCGCGACCGTGGCCGCTCGGGCGGAACGAAGGTGCTGGAGGATCTCGCGATCTCTGACGTCTTTCATGGTTCGATCACCATAGCGCTCAAAATCGCTCAGTAACAAAATGTTTACACGCAAAAATTTGCGCGTTCATGATTGCTCGGTGCTATAAACGGTGCAACGCCCCCGGTCGTCACCGAAGAGAGGAGGGGCCGATGACAGTTGCATCCGGTCCCACCCCTCGCCTTCTGACGGCGGGGCAGCTCTTTCTCGATCTGGTCTTCGCCGACCTCGCCTCAGCCCCGCGCCTCGGTGAGGAGCACTGGACACCGGCTTTCGGCTGGGGTCCCGGTGGCATCGCGAACTACGCGATCGCCGCCGCCCGTCTCGGCGTCGACACCATGCTCTGCGCCGACGCCGGTGCCGACCCGATGTCTCGACTCGTGCGCGACCGTCTGGCCGACGAGGGCATCATCGACGGCGTCCGCGCGCGCACCGATTGGAACCTGCCCGTCACCGCCGCGATGAACTACGACGGCGACCGCGCTCTGGTCACGGGCGGTCGTCCCGCCGCCCCCCTGGCATCCCTCCTGCAGGATGCCCCCGTCACTCCCGTGGCAGCCCTGCACATCGACGACTCGGTATCGGAGTGGGTACGTGAGCGCGCTACGGCCGGCACCAAAGTGTTCGCCGACATCGGCTGGGATGCCGACGAGCGGTGGGATGCCACGGCCCTCGACGTGCTCGACGGCTGCCACGCGTTCCTCCCGAACGAGGCCGAGGCCCGCGCCTACACCCGCGCCCACGACGCCCGCACGGCCGCCCGCGCCCTCGCCGAGCGCGTCCCCCTCGCCGTCGTCACCCGCGGCGGCCACGGTGCCATCGCCGTCGACGCGGCGGCGGGCGACGAGGTCGAGATCGACGCCGTCGCCATCGACTTCGTCGATGCCACGGGCGCCGGCGACGTCTTCGGTGGGGCCCTCGCCGCCGCCGAGCTCACGGCCTGGTCACTGCGCGAGCGCGTGGAGTTCGCCACGCTCGTCGCCGCCATCACCGTGTCGCGCCCGGGCGGCGCGGCCGCTGCTCCCCGACTCGACGAGCTGCTCCCCTGGCTCGACGCTCACCCGGCGGCCGCCGACCCGGCGCGCTTCGCCTTCCTTCGCGCCGCGCTGCACGACGGCGCATCGCCCTTCGACGCCCCGCCCTCACACCGCACCCGAATCAAGGAGTGACCCACCCATGATGACCCTCACCCCGCGCCACCGACGCGCACTCGGCACCGTCGCCGTCGCCGCCGTCGCCGCCGTGTCCCTCTCGGCCTGCTCTGGCGGCGCCGGCGGCTCGTCCGACGGCCCGATGACCCTCTGGACCTGGCCCGGCGGCCTCGGCGAGAGCGTCGTCGACTCGGCCAAGGCCCAGTTCCCCGACGCCAAGCTCGAGGTCACGACTATCGGCGACGACGTGAAGCAGAAGCTCGTGACCGTGTTCACCGGCCGCAGCGGCATCCCCTCGATCACCGGGATCAAGGGCGAGGACATGCCCTACTTCCTGCAGCAGGCCGACCTCTTCACCGATCTCAAGACGCTCGGTATCGACGACAAGCTCGCCGACTTCCCCGCTTGGAAGCTCGCCGAGGCCACGACTCCCGACGGCAAGCTCATCGGCCTGCCCACCGACATCGGTCCCACCGCGTTGTACTACCGCACCGACGTGCTCGCCGCGGCGGGCCTTCCCACCGACCCGGCCGCCGTCGCCGCCGCCACCAAGACCTGGGACGACTACTTCGCCTTCGGTAAGAAGCTCAAGGCCGCCACCGGCGCGTACCTCGAGGTCTCGATGGAAGACGTGTTCACGAAGGTCATGGGTCAGGGCGAGACGAAGATGGTCTCGCAGGACGGCGAGTTCCTCGGCGACAGTGCCCAGGTCAAGAAGGCCTGGGACACCGCGATCGAGGCGAACGAGCTCGGCCTGGTCGCCGGCATCCAGGACGGCAGCCCCGACTGGGCCGCCGCGGTCAACAACGGCTCGCTCCCGACCCTGCTCGGCGCCGCCTGGTACCAGGGCGACATGAAGAGCAACGCCCCCGACACCTCGGGCAAGTGGAATGTCACCGCGATGCCGGGCGGCCCGGCCAACATCGGCGGCTCGTTCCTGACCATCCCCGCCGCCACCGGCAACAAGGACGAAGCGATCAAGATCATCGACTACCTCCTCGACGCCGAGAACCAGGCCACCACGTACACCGAAGTGGGCAACTTCCCGTCCTCGACCGCGGCACTGAGCCAGCCTGCCCTGCAGCAGCCCGACCCGTTCTTCGGCGGCCAGGTGACCACCGACGTCTTCAAGACGGCCTCTGAGAACATGCCGATCAGCTACACCAGCCCGATCGACAACGAGCTGCAGGCCCCCTTCATCACCGAGCTGACGAACGTGCAGTCGCAGGGCAAGGACCCGAAGCAGGCCTGGAACGACGCTCTGACCGCCGCCCAGCAGGTCTGGGAGCGCTCTAAGTGACATCCGCCACGCGCGTCATGACGGCCTCGGGGGTGCGCCCCAGCGCGCGCCCCCGAGGCCGGGGCCTGATCCGGCACTGGCCGATGTACGTGGCCATCGCCCCCTTCTTCCTGCTCTTCCTGGGCTTCGGCCTCTTCCCCACCGCCTACTCGCTCGTCCTGTCGTTCCAGGACTGGAACGGGCTGGGGGCTGCGAAGTGGACGGGCATCGACAACTACACCCGCCTTTTCACCGACCCCACGTTCTGGCTGTCGGTGCGCAACACCTTCGTCATCTTCGTCCTGTCGACGTTCCCGATGCTCATCATCGCGGTCGCCGTCGCCGCCATGCTGAACAACGCCGTGCGCTTCAGCACGGCCTTCCGCATCGCCTACTTCGTGCCGAACATCACCTCGGTCGTGGCGATGGCGGTGCTGTTCGGCTCGATCTTCGGCGAGAACTTCGGCCTCGCCAACTCCTTCCTGCACGCCCTCGGGCTTCCCGGGGTGCAATGGCTGTCGACGCCCTTCGGCATCCAGTTGACGATCTCGATCCTCATCACGTATCAGTGGACCGGGTACAACGCGATCATCTTCCTCGCCGGCATGCAGTCCATCGGGGGAGAGGTCTACGAGGCCGCCAAGCTCGACGGCGCCGGCCCCATCCGCAGCTTCTTCTCGATCACGCTGCCGCTTCTGCGCCCGACGATCATCTTCGTGCTCGTCGTCTCGACCGTGACCGGCATGCAGAGCTTCACCGAGGCCCAGGTGCTGACGGCCAGCTCGAGCACCACCAACCCGAACAGCGGCGGTGCGGGCCAGGGCGGTCTGACGATGGTCCTGTACTTCTACCAGCAGGCCTTCAGCTACAACCGCTTCGGGTATGGCGCCGCGATCGCGTGGGGCGTGTTCCTCATCGTCGTGATCTTCACCATCATCAGCTGGCGCTTCACCGCCGGCAAGAAGGAAGACAAGGCCCGCGCATGACCGTCACCACGCCTCCGCCCGCGACGATCACCGAGCACATCACGACCGCTGGCGTGCCGCTTCGCCGTCGTCGCAAGGTGACCCCGAGCCGTGTGCTGCTCTACGGCGTGCTCAGCGCCGGCGCGTTCATCTCGCTCTTCCCGCTGTACTGGCTCGTGGTCATGGCCAGCAACTCCACGAGCGACATCTACACCACGCCGCCGACGTTCGTCCCCGGGCCCCGCCTGTTCGACAACATCGGGGCGGTGTTCACCCGGATCGACTTCGCGGGCTCGCTGCTGAACACGGTGATCGTGGCGTGCAGCGTGACGTTCCTCGTGCTGGTGTTCGACTCGCTCGCCGCCTTCGCGTTCGCCAAGTTCGAGTTTCCGCTGCGCCGCACGCTGTTCACGATCACGCTCGTGACGTTCATGCTGCCGATGCAGCTCGCCGTCATCCCGCAGTTCATCACCATGACCAACCTCGGCTGGGTCGGTCAGCTGCAGGCGCTGATCGTGCCCGCGGCCGCCAACGCGTTCGGCATCTTCTGGCTGCGCCAGTACATGGTGTCGTCGATCCCCGACGAGCTGATGGATGCCTCGGTGCTCGACGGCGCGGGCTTCTTCCGTCAGTGGTTCACCGTGTGCCTGCCGCTGATCCGCCCGGGCCTGGGCTTCCTCGGCATCTTCACGTTCATCGCCGCGTGGAACGACTACCTGTGGCCGCTCGTCGTGCTGACCAACCCCAACCAGGTGACGCTGCAGGTCGCGATGGCCCAGCTGAACACCGCGTTCGGCCAGGACTACGGCATGGTCATGGCGGGAGCCCTGCTCGCGGTGCTGCCACTGCTCATCGTGTTCCTCATCGGTGCCCGCCAGTTCATCGGCGACATCGCCAAGGGCGCGATCAAGTGAGCGTGACCCTTCGTCCCGACCTGGTCCCCGTCTCCCCGACCACGCGCGTCGTCACGTGCGCGGCCGACGAGATCGGCGAGGTCGCGGCGGACGTCGTGGCGACCATCGCCTCCGACGGTGTGCTCGGCGTGGCCACCGGGTCGTCGCCGCTCGCGCTCTACGCCGCGCTCGTCCGTCGCCGCGCCGAGGGGCTCCGCACCGAGGGGTTGCGCCTGTTCGCCCTCGACGAGTACGTGGGGCTGAGCACCGACGACCCCCGCTCGTACGCCGCGTACGTGCGGTCCGTGATCGCCGAGCCGCTCGGCATCCCGGCCGAGAACGTGCGGGTGCCCCGCGGCTCGACCGACGCCGACGGCGCGGCCTACGAGCGCGCGATCGCCGAGGCCGGCGGCGTCGACGTGCAGGTCGTGGGCATCGGCCGCAACGGCCACATCGGCTTCAACGAGCCGGGTTCGGATGCCGAGACCCGCACGCGCGTGGTCGAGCTCGACGAGAGCACGCGTCGCGCCAACGCCGAGCACTTCGACGGCGACCTCGCCCAGGTGCCGACGCACGCTCTCACCCAGGGCGTCGCGACGATCCTCTCGGCGCGGCGTATCGTGCTCGTGGCCGCGGGCTCCGCGAAGGCCGCCGCCCTGCGATCCGCCCTCACCGGCCCCGTCACCGCCGACAACCCCGCCTCGTTCCTGCAACGGCATCCCGACGTCACCGTCGTGGCCGACCCCGACGCCCTCCGAGAAAACCGATGACCCACCTCGGCGACACCGCCCCCGGATCCGACAGCCGCCTGCCCCCGCGCGCCTGGCTGCGATCCGACGCCCCGGTCCAGAGCCTCGACGGCGACTGGGCCTTCCTGCTGCACGACGCCGACCCGGGCGACGACCTCGACGGTACGCCCCCGTTCGCGGCCGTCGACGCCGACGTCGCGGCGTGGGATCGCCTTCCCGTGCCCTCGCACTGGGGTCTGCACGGTCACGGCCACCCGACGTACACGAACATCCGGTACCCGTTCCCGCTCGATCCCCCGCACGTGCCCGACGCGAACCCCACGGGCGATCACCGCCGCACTTTCGAGTGGCATTCCTCGTTCTGCCCCGGCGGCCGCACCTTGCTGCGCTTCGAGGGCGTCGAGTCACTCGCGACCGTGTGGGTGAACGGCACCGAGATCGGCTGGTTCACCGGCAGCCGGCTCATGACCGAGTTCGACGTGACCGACCATCTCGTCGACGGCGAGAACGTGCTCGCCGTCCGCGTGCACCAGTGGTCGGCCGCCAGCTACCTCGAAGACCAGGACCAGTGGTGGCTCCCCGGTATCTTCCGCAGCGTCTCGCTCCAGGGCCGGCCCGCGAACGGCCTTGACGACGTCTTCGTGCGCGGTGACCGCGACCCCGCCACCGGCGCCGGCATCCTCGACGTGCGCCCCCGCGGCGGCTGGCCCGTGAGCGTGCGGGTGCCCGAGCTCGGCGTCGATGAGACGTGGGCCTCGGAGGGCGCGGTGGCCCCCCTCCCGATCCCCGCGGTCGACGCGTGGACGGCCGAGACTCCCCGCCTGTACGACGTCGAGGTGTCGACGGATGCCGAGACGGTGCGCCTGCGCGTCGGCTTCCGCCGCGTCGAGATCGTCGGCGACCGGCTGCTCGCCGACGGTCGCCCGCTGATCTTCCGCGGCGTGAACCGTCATGAGACCGACCCCGATCGCGGCCGCGTGTTCGATGAGGACTACGTGCGCGGCGAGCTCGCGCTCATGCGCCGGCACAACATCACCGCGATCCGCACCGCGCATCAGCCCCCGCATCCGCGGGTGCTGGAGCTGGCCGACGAGCTGGGCTTCTGGGTCGTGCTGGAGTGCGACCTCGAGACCCATGGCTTCTGGGACGTCGAGTGGACGGGCAACCCCGCCGACGACCCCGCCTGGCGCGCGGCGTGCCTCGACCGCGTGCGCCGCACCGTCGAGCGCGACAAGAACCACGCGAGCGTGGTGATGTGGTCGCTCGGAAACGAGTCGGGCACCGGGCGCAACCTCGCCGAGATGGCCGGGTGGATCCGCGAGCGCGACGACTCGCGCCCCATCCACTACGAGGGCGACTACGGCGGGGCGTACACCGACGTGTACTCGCGCATGTATCCGACTCTGGAGGAGATCGCCTCGGTCTGCGGAGAGCAGACCATGCCCGTGCATGAGATCGGCCCCGCCGAGGGCGCCCGCCAGCGGGCGAAGCCCTTCGTGCTGTGCGAGTTCGCGCACGCCATGGGCAACGGCCCCGGTTCGCTCGCCGACTACGAGTCGCTCGTGGAGCTGTACCCGCGGCTGCACGGCGGGTTCGTGTGGGAGTGGCGCGACCACGGCATCCGCACCCGCACCGCCGACGGCGTCGAGTTCTTCGCCTACGGCGGGGACTTCGGCGAGCCCGTGCACGACGGCGTCTATCTGATGGACGGCCTCGTGCTCTCGGACGGCACGCCCTCTCCCGGCCTCGGCGAGCTCGCCGCGGTGTGGGCCCCGGTCACGCTCGAGCACCTCGGCGAGCGCTCCTGGCGCGTACGGAACCGGCAGCACACGCTCGGCACCGGGCACCTCGAGTTGCGGTGGCGCGTCGAGGACGACGGCATCCCGGTCGCCTCGGGCGCCCTCGACCTGCCGACGCTGGCCCCCGGCGCCGAGAGCATCATCGAAGTGCCCGAGATTCCGGATGCCACGACAGAGCGCTGGATGACCCTCGAGGTCGCGCTGCGCGAGGAATGCGCATGGGCCCCGGCGGGGCACGTCGTCTCGCGCGCGCAGGCGCAGATGCTTGCCGCTCCCCTGCGCCTGGCACAGGCGTCGACCGGCGGCTGGCGCGGCGACGCGCTCGGCGACGCGGTCTTCGACCGCCGCGGCGGCCTCGTGCGCTGGCGCGACCTGGAGGTGTCGGGGCCACTCCCCGAACTGTGGCGCGCCCCCACCGAGAACGACCAGCTCGACGGTCAGGGCTCGTACGAGACCGCCGACCCGGCGCTCACCGACGGTCGCGGCGATGAGAGCATTCCGGCGTCGTCGGTGCGGTGGCTCGAACGCGGCCTCGACCGTCTGCAGCATCGCGTGTTGTCGGTCGAGCGCACTGATCAGGGTCTCGTGCAGCGCGTGCGGTCGATGGCCGCGCACAGCGCGCAAGGCATCGAGACGACGTTCGCGTGGCGCCTCGACGGCGACGGGCTGCGGCTGCACACCGACATCCGCCCGTTCGGCCCGTGGGACTGCACCTGGCCGCGCGTCGGCGCACGCATCGGCCTGCCGGGCGCCCTCGCCGACGAGCGGGTGCGCTGGTTCGGCACGGGACCGGCGGAGTCATACAGCGATAGCGCCGAGGCCGCGTACGTCGGCCGCTTCGAGGCCGCCGTCGACGAGCTCGGCGTCGCGTACGGCCGCCCGCAGGAGACCGGGCACCGCCCCGGCCTGCGCGCGCTCGATCTCGGTCCCCTGCGCCTGCGCGCGGTCGCGTCGGGCTCGACCGGCCTGCCCGGGTTCCAGCTCGACCGCCACACCGCCCAGGAGCGCACCGGCGTCGCGCACGCGCACGAACTGCCGCCGTCGAGGGGGCTCTGGTTGTACCTCGACGCCGCCCAGCACGGTCTCGGCTCGCGGGCGTGCGGCCCCGATGTGCTGCCGCGCCACGCGCTGTGGCCGCGAGCGGTGTCGTGGACGGTGGTGTTCGAGTAGCCCGACAGGGGCGCCGTGGTGCGCGTTTCTCGTCCCCGGCAGTGCACCAGCGGGTGGCCGACGGCATGCCGTCGGGGGTGACGACGACCGGTCGGGGCCCGGGCCACGCTCGACAGCGCAGCCCGGGCCGGTCGGCGTTACGCCGCGAGCGCCTTCGACAGGAAGGCGACGGCCTGAGCGATCGCCGCCTGCGCCGCATACGTGTCGTGCAGCGCGTTGACCATGACGAAGTCGTGCACGATGCCCTGGTAACGGACGGCGGTGGTGGGCACGCCCGCCTGACGGAGCTTGGCGGCATAAGCCTCGCCCTCGTCGCGGAGCACGTCGGCCTCGGCCGTGATGACGAGCGCCTGCGGAAGTCCCGCGAGCTGATCGAGCGTGGCGCGCAGCGGCGACGCCGTGATCTGGGCGCGGTCGTTGTCGCTGGTCGTGTACTGATCCCAGAACCACTTCATGCCGTCGCGCGAGAGGAAGTAGCCCTCCGCGAAGCGCTGGTACGACTCGGTGTCGAAGGCCGCGTCGGTCACCGGGTAGAACAGCACCTGCGCGGCGAGGTCGACGCCGCCGCGCTCCTTCGCGAGCAGGGTGAGCGCCGCGGACATGTTGCCGCCCACCGAGTCGCCCGCGACGGCGATGCGCGCCGCGTCGAGGCCCTTCGACTCCCCTTCGGCGACGATCCACTGGGCGGTCGCCCACACCTGCTCGATCGCGTGGGGGTACCGCACCTCGGGCGAGCGGTCGTATTCGGGGAAGACGACTGCGGCTCCGGTTCCCACCGCGAGGTCGCGCACGAGACGATCGTGCGTGTGCGCGTCGCCGAAGACCCAGCCCGCGCCGTGGATGTAGATCACGACGGGCAGCACTCCGATCGCGCCCTTCGGGCGGACGATGCGGACTTTCACCGAGCCGCTCGGGCCACCCGGCACCTCGATCCACTCCTCGTCGATCTCGGGCTTGAAGATGGGGTCGTCCTGAACGCCGTCGACGGCGGCGCGTCCCTCGGCCGGCGGCAGCTGGTACAGGAAGGGCGGTTCGCTGGTGGCATCCACGAACTGCTGTGCGGCGGGTTCGAGGGCGATCTCGTGCGGGTTTCCGGACATGGTCGGGGCTCCTTCTTGACGACGGTTCTGCGAAGCGGGTTTGCGAGAACGATCGTTCTCACTCTCTGCTCCGACCGTAGAGAACGACCGTTCTCATGTCAAGTAGACTGCACACATGACCGAGACCCGCGACCGCATCGTCGATGCCGCCGACGCCCTGTACTACACACGCGGCATCGGCCAGGTGGGGATGGATAGCGTTCGAGACACCGCCGGGGTTTCCCTCCGCGCCCTTTACAAGGAGTTCCCCGCCAAAGACGACCTGATCGTCGCGGTCCTCGACAAACGCCACGGCATGTGGACCGACGGGGTGACCGACGCCGTCGAGCGCATCGACGACCCCCGCGAACGGCTGCTGGCCGTCTACGACTACCTCGCGCATTGGTTCGACGAGGCGGACTTCCGAGGCTGCGGCTTCATCAACGCCTTCGGCGAACTGGGAGCCGCCAACCCCGGCGTCGCCCGCGCGGTGCGCGCGCACAAGGCCGATTTTCAGCGCTATGTCGGGCAATTGGTCGAGGCGGCGGGCGCTCCGGCCTTCCTCGCACCCCAGCTCGCCATCCTCGCCGAGGGCGCCCAGACCACCGCCGCGATCGCTGGAACATCCGAGGCCGCCGGTGCCGCGCGCGCGGCCGCGTCGACGCTCATCGACGCCGCCTTCGCACACGGCGGCCGCTGACGACGGCGGCCGTCAGGTCAACGAGAACCCGTCGGGCGCCACGTCTCGCAGGTCTTCCCAGGTGTCGATATCGCGCGTCAGCGCGGGGTCGGCCACCACCGGCTCGACCCTCAGCCCGCCCAGCAGCGCCCGCATCGACGCGTCGCGCCCACCCTCGGGCACACGGGATGCCGCCGCCCGCAGCGCGGCCGTCCGGTACCGGCCGATGAGCCACTGACGTCGACCGTCGTCGAGACACGCGCCGTCCGCATTGTCGGGGACCGGACCGGAGAGAAGCGACAC
>JAKOMY010000144.1 GCA_022702225.1 Microbacteriaceae bacterium
GGAGCCACGGCATCCCGTCGGCCGGCATGCAGTACGTGCAGCGGAGGTTGCACTTGTCGATGACCGAGACGCGCAGGTCTGTCGCGACGCGACCGAACCGGTCGAGCAGGCCTCCCTCGCGGGGAGCTGCGGCCCCGCTCTCGCGGATCGCGCCGAGAGTGCTCGGGGCGCCGGTGTCGCGCAGAACCGTGGCGCCGAGGGGTACCGCGACCGGTCCCGGGGCGGCGACGTCGTGCGCAGCTTCCATGGGTCGAGCCTAGGTCAGCGCAGACGGGGGTGGGGCGGTGGCGCCTCCGGGGCAGGACCGCGGGGGTACGGTCGGGGGATGCCGAACACCTATCGCATCGCGCAGGCTGCGCGTCTTCTCGGAGTCAGCGACGACACCGTGCGCCGGTGGATCGATCAAGGGGTGCTGCCGACGACCGGGACCTCGCCGACCGAGATCCCCGGAGCAGCCCTCGCGGAGCGGGCCGTGGCGCTCGCCGACGAGCCCGACGACCCGACGGGTATCGCCTCGAGCGCGCGCAACCGCTTCGTCGGGATCGTCACGCGCGTGCGCATCGACGGGGTGATGGCGCAGGTCGACCTGCAGTGCGGCCCGCACCGGGTCGTGTCGCTCATGTCGGCCGAGGCGGCCGAGGACCTCGCGCTCGAGCCCGGCTCCCTGGCGGTCGCGTCGGTGAAGGCGACGGTCGTCACGGTCGAGGCGCCGCGCGGTTGAGGCCGGCGGACTCCGCGGGCCGAACTCCGGAGATCCGGGGGTCGAGATAGCTCGGTGGGGCGATCGTGGGGCTCGAGAGCCGATTTCTCCGGAGTTCGGCGCACGGGTGCTCGGCGTAGGAATCCGTGGAAACGGGTCCAGCGCGTCCCGGAGTCCGCAGATGCGGAATACTGAGGGCAGAGCGAGCCGTCGGCGTCGCCGAAAGGAACGTCATGAGCCGCCCCCTCCGTCTCCTCGTCGTCGCCGCCACCGCGGCCCTGCTCGCCGGCTGCGCGAGCGCGGTGACCGCCCCCGCGGCATCCGAGGACTCCCTCTCGGGGACCGTCGAGGTGTACGCCGCGGCCTCGCTGCAGCGCTCGTTCGACGAGATCGCCTCGGCGTTCGAGGCGGCCCACCCCGGAGTCACGGTCAGCGCGGTCTACGACGGATCGAGCACCCTCGCGACGCAGATCGGCGAAGGCGCTCCGGCTGACGTGTTCGCCTCGGCCGACGAGAAGAACATGGCGAAGGTGAAGACGCAGGCCCCCGCCCCTCAGCTCTTCGCCGGCAACACGCTCGTGATCGCCGTGCCGAAGGGAAACCCGGGCGGCGTGGCCACCCTCGCGGACCTCGCCCGCGTCACGACGGTGCTGTGCGCCCCGGAGGTGCCGTGCGGCGCTGCCTCGGCGACCGTGCTGTCGAACGCGGGTGTGAGCGTGACCCCTGCCAGCTCCGAGCAGAACGTCACCGCGGTGCTGACCAAGGTCGCGGCGTCCGAAGCCGATGCGGGCCTCGTCTACGCCACCGACGTCAACGGTCGCGACGACGTCGAGACCATCGTTCCCGCCGGTGCCGACGCGGTCGTCAACCGGTACCCGATCGCCGCGCTGACCGATGCGCCGAATCCCGACGCCGCCGCGGCCTTCGTGGCGTTCGTCCTCGGCGAGGACGGGCAGCGCGTGCTCGCCGACGCCGGGTTCCGCGCCCCGTGAGCGAGACGGGCTACGTCCCCCGCTGGTTGATCGTTCCGGCGGTGGCCGGCTTGCTCTTCCTCCTCGTCCCGCTGACCGCACTCGTGTCGCGCGTGCAGTGGGCGACGCTGTGGAGCGACGTCACCTCCGAGGCCGCCCTCTCGGCTCTCGCCCTGTCGCTGGGCACGGGGGCCGCGGCCACCGCGGTGTGCGCGGTCGTCGGCATCCCGCTCGCGCTGCTCATCGCGCGCAGCCCCGCCCGCACGGCAGCCGTGCTGCGGGCCCTGGTGACGGTGCCGCTCGTGCTGCCGCCGATGGTCGGCGGCGTCGCCCTGCTGTACCTGTTCGGGCGCAACGGCTGGTTCGGTTTCCTCGGCCTGCCGTTCACCACCCCCGCCGTCGTGCTGGCGCAGGTGTTCGTCGCTCTGCCGTTCCTCGTGCTCGCGGTCGAGGGGGCGCTGCGCAGCACTGGCGTCGAGTTCGAGCGTGCCGCCGCTTCTCTCGGCGCGAGTCGGGCGACGATCCTGCGCCGCATCACGCTCCCGCTCGCGGCCCCCGGCATCGTCGCCGGGGTCGTGCTGTGCTTCGCCCGCGCGATCGGGGAGTTCGGGGCGACCGCGCTGTTCGCCGGCAACCGCCCGGGCGTGACGCAGACCATGCCGCTCGCGATCTACACGGCGTTCAACGGCGCGGGCGTCTCGCAGGGCACCGCGGTGGCGCTGTCTCTCCTGCTGTTGATCACCGCTGTCGCGGTGCTGCTGCTCGTGCGCGGATGGCGGCCGGGGGTGGGTAGATGACGATCCCGGATGCCGCGGAGCTCCGCGCCCGCATCGCCGTGCGCCGCCGAGACTTCGTCGTCGACATCGCGCTCGACGTCGCCCCGGGCGAGACGGTGGCCGTGATGGGGCGCAGCGGCGCGGGCAAGTCCACGCTGCTCGGGGCCCTCGCCGGGCTGACCCCGCTCGACGAGGGCGAGATCTCCGTCGACGGCCGGGTGCTCGATCGCGCACCGCGCCTGCGCACGGCCCCGATGGAGCGCGGGATCGTACTGCTCGGTCAGGAGGCCCGGCTCTTCCCGCACCTCACCGCGCGCGAGAACGTCGCCTTCGGTCCGCGCTCGGCCGGGGTCCCGGCATCCGTCGCTCGCTCCCTCGCCGATGAATGGCTGGACCGCGTGGGGCTCCCGGGAACGGGTGATCGTCGCCCCGCGCGGTTGTCGGGCGGGGAGCAGCAGCGCGTGGCCGTGGCCCGGGCGCTCGCCGCCGAACCCCGGGTCGTGCTGCTGGACGAACCGCTCGTGGCCCTCGACGCGGTCACGGCTTCGGAGATCCGCGCGATGCTGCTCGAGCGTCTCGCGGGGGTGACCACCGTCGCCGTCACGCACGACGCGATCGATGCCGCCGCTCTCGCCGACCGGCTCGTGATCGTGGAGCGCGGACGGGTGACGCAGGAAGGGCCCGTGCGCGAGGTGCTCTCGGTCCCCGCCACCGACGTGGCGGCGCGGATCGCGGGACTCGAGCGCCTCGAGGGCGTGGCTCGGGGCGGCGCGTTCGTGCGCGGTCAGCTGCGGCTGGAGTCGACGGATGCCGCATCCCTCGCCCTCGCGCGGACCGAAGGTATGGCACTGGCCGCCGTCTTCCCCGCGTCGGCCGTGCGTCTCGGGGAGGGGACTCCGGCTCTCGTGTCGCACCTCGAGCCGACCCCGACCGGCGTCCGGGTGGTCACCGATCACGGAGCCGCGGAGGTCCCCCCGGCCGAGGCCGCGTCGATCCGACCCGGCGACACGGTGCTCGTGAGCATCGCTGCCGAGCGCGTCCGTTTCGCCGCCGCCTCCTGATTCAGCCCGCCACCACGCGTCCGTTCTCGAGCCTCACCTCGCGGTCGACGAGAGCGTCGGGCACGTCCACGTGCGAGACCAGGATCACCGCGCGATCGCGGTCGACCGCGCCGAGCAGGTCGCGGAGGAGGGCGTCGGATGCCGCGGGGTCGACGCCCGCGGTGGGTTCGTCGAGCACGAGCACGGGAAAGTCGCGCAGGATCGCCCGCGCCAGGGCGAGGCGCTGCGCCTGACCGCCCGAGACGAGACCGCCCCGCTCGCCCACGTCGGCGTCGAGGCCACCGCGCTCTCGCGTCCAGTCGTCGAGCCCGACGCGCTCGAGCGCCGCCCACAGGTCTTCGTCGGTCGCGCTCTCGCGCGCGAACAGCAGGTTCTGGCGAACCGACTCGTCGAAGAGGTACGGCGACTGCTCGATCAGACCGACGGTGCGCCGCAGGTCGTCGCCCGAGATCTCGCGGGCCTCGCGACCGCCGAGCCGGTACGACCCCTCGTAATCGAGGAAGCGGGTGAGCACGTGCGCCAGCGTGGTCTTGCCGGCGCCGCTCGGGCCGGTTACGAGGACGCGCTCGCCGGGACCGACGCGGAGGACGACGTCCTCGAGGCGCCCGGAATCGCCGTCGGTGTCACCGCGCGCCGGCCAGTGGGCACGGATGCCGCTCAGCTCGAGGCCGGCGCCGAGGACGGGGGCCTTGTCGGTCGGGGCCGGTTCGTCGCGGGGGAGGCCGTCGGGGGTGGCTTCGGGCACGGCCTCGGCGATGCGCTCCGCGGCCGACCGCACCTGCCGCCACGAGGCGAGGGCGAGGGGGACCGGGCCGAAGACCTCGAACACCGCCATCGGCAGCAGCACGACGACCGCAAGACCCGGCCCCGACAGTGCGCCGCCGGTGACAGCGGGGGCGGCGACGAGAAGGGCGACGAGGGAGGCGACGCCGGCCAGCACCGACACCGCGCCCGAGGTGAGCCCCTGGGCTCCGCCGCGTCGGACGACGGCCCGGCGCAGCGCGGCGTCGGCTCGGCGCACGCGCTCGGTCGCGGCGTCCAGGGCTCCGTACGCCGTCAGCACGTCGAGATTGGCGAGCAGGTCGTGCACCGCGTCCGCGACGGCGGCGCGCAGCGGCGCGATCGAGCGCTCGGCGCGGGCGCCCGCGGCCCAGCCGACGGCGACGGCGAGGCCGAAGGCGGCGACGAGGCACACCAGCAGGACGACGGCCGCGGGCCACGAGACGAACGCGGCGAAGATCACGGCGGCGAGAGAGGTCAGCGCGGCGACCGCGAGCGGCAGCACGACCCGCAGGGGCAGGTTCTGCAGCTCTTCGACGTCGTCGACCACGCTCGAGAGCAGCCCTCCGCGGCGGGAGCGGGCGAGACCGTCGGGGGCGAGCGGCACGAGGTCGCGCACGAGGTCGGCGCGGACTCCCGCGAGCTGGTGCAGAGCGGCGTCGTGGCCCGTGAGGCGCTCGAGGTAGCGGAAGACCCCGCGCGAGAGCGCGAACGCGCGCACTCCGACCACCGCCATCGACAGGTACATCACGAGCGGTTGCTCGGCGGCCCGGGCGATGAGCCAAGCGCTCGCCGCGAGCAACGCGATCGAGCTCGCCGCGGTGCCGACACCCGACAGCACCGCGGGTGCGAATCGTCGGGGCGAGGGCAGGGCGGAACTCAGGATGCCGCGCACCCGGGCGTTCACGAGCGCACCGCCTGGGCCGCGCGTGGGCTGCCCGACACGGGCGTCCGCTCGTCGGTGCGAACGGCGGACGACGGAGATTCGCGCGGGGGCGTCAGCTCGACCACGCGGTCCGCGATCGCCCGGGCGGAGCGGCGGTGCGAGACGAGAAGGACCCCGCGACCGGCATCGGCCTCGCGGCGCAGGGTCGCCCAGAGATGCGCCTCGGTGTCGGCATCCAGAGCGCTGGAGGGCTCGTCGAGGACGAGTGCCGGCACCCCGCCGACCCGCGCGCGGTACAGCGCCCGCGCGACCGCGACGCGCTGCGCCTGCCCACCCGAGAGTCCTGCACCGCCGGCGCCGAGCGCGATGGCGGGATCGATCTCGGCTGCTCCGGCGTCGGCGAGGGCCGCGGCGACCCGGGCGGAGTCGACCGGGGAGCCGAACGAGACGTTCTCGGCCACCGTGCCCGTGACGAGACCGGGTCGTTGTCCCGCCCAGGCCACCGAGTCCCGAGCGTGCGGCACGGCCACGCCGTCGACCCGCACCTCGCCGTCGTGCGCGGCGAAGCCGAGCAGCGCCGCGATCAACGACGACTTGCCGACGCCGCTGGGGCCGTTCACGAGCACCACCTCGCCGGGTCCCACCGTCAGCGAGACGGTGGGCAGAGCGTGCCCCTCGCGGTGCACCCTGACGCCCTCGAACGCGATCGTCGAGCCGAGCGCCGGGGTAACGGCATCCGGAGTCTGTCCCTCGGGAGTCTCGGCCGAGCGGGCGGCGTCGAGGGCGTCGAAGATCTCGTCGGTGGCCGCGACCCCCTCGGAAGCCGCGTGGAACTGCACGCCGACCTGGCGCAGCGGCAGGTACGCCTCGGGCGCCAGCAGCAGCACGAAGAGCCCGATCAGCAGCGTGAGGTCACCCGAGAGCAGACGGAAGCCGATGGTGACGGCGACGATCGCGACCGAGATGGATGCCAGGAACTCCAGCGCGAAGCCCGAGAGGAACGACACGCGCAGCACCGTCATCGTCTCGCGCTTGTAGTCGCGCGTGATCGTCTCGATCGAGCGCGCCGCGCGGTGCTGGCGTCCGAAGGCCTTGAGCGTGCCGAGGCCCTCGACGGTGTCGGCGAAGCGTGCGGCGAGGCGGCCGAGGGTGCGGTACTGCCGTTCCTGGACGCCACGGGTGGCGAGACCGATCAGCACCATGAACAGCGGGATCAGGGGAATCGTCAGCACCACGATCAGGCCCGAGAGGGGGTCGGCCAGCGCGATGGCGCCGATGAGGATCGGCATGGCGATCGCGGTGGCCACCAGCTGCGGCAGATACCGACCGAAGTAGGCATCGAGTGCGTCCAGACCGTGGCCGGCGGTGAGCGACAGCGAGGCGGAGTTTCGGCGGGCGAGCCAGCCCGGACCCAGGCGTGCGACCGCGCCCACGAGCGCTGCCCGCAACTGCAGCGATGCCGCCGCCGCGCCCCGCGCCGCCGTGCGCTCCGAGGCGGCGATCAGCAGGCCCCTCAGGAGCACGAGCGATGCCGCCACGCCGATGTATCCCCACAGCTCGCCGACCGGTCGGCCCTGGATCGCGCCGACGAGCGCTGCGGCGAGCGCCCACGCGAAGCCGACGGTCACGCCGGTCTGCGCGAGCACGATCGCCGCGGTCACGGCGAAGAAGCCGCGGGAGGCGGTGGCGTAGCGGAGCAACCGCGGGTCGACGGGTTTCATCAGTCAGTGGGCGACGAGCGCGGCCTTCTCGATCCGGGCGCGGGTGACGCGCTTGCGGAACACCCAGTAGGTCCAGCCCTGGTAGGCGAGGATCAGCGGGAGGAAGATGAGCGCCGCCCAGCTCATGATCGTGAGCGTGTAGTCGGTGCTCGAGGCGTTGTCGATCGTGAGGCTCGAGCCCGCCGCGAGCGTGGAGGGCATGACGTTCGGGAACAGCGCGAAGAACAGCGCGGCGACGGCGGCGACGATCGTCACGGCGCCGAGGGTGAAGGCGGTGCCCTCGCGGTCGCGGGCGTTCGCGAGCCACGAGCCGATCAGCGCGAGCGCGGCGATGCCCGAGAGGGCGACCACGCCGAGGAACAGCGGAGCGCTCGCGGCGTTCGCGATCGTCCAGACGAGGAAGAGCGCGGCCAGGGCGATCGTGACCAGGCCCGCGCGTGCTGCGAGACGTCGAGCGTCGGCACGTACTTGCCCGTCCGTCTTGAGTGCGACGAAGTAGAGACCGTGCAGGAAGAACAGGGTCAGGGTGGTCAGCCCGCCGAGGATGCCGTAGGGGTTCAGCAGCGTGAGCACGCTGCCGACGTACTCGTGGTCGGCATCCAGCGGCACGCCCTGCACGATGTTGGCGAAGGCGACGCCCCAGAGGAAGGCGGGGACGGCCGATCCCGCCACGATCATGCGGTCGAAGGTGCGCTTCCACTTCAGGGACTCGCGCTGGTGGCGGTACTCGAACGAGACACCGCGGGCGATCAGGGCGATCAGGATCGCAAGGAGCGGCAGATAGAAGCCGCTGAACAGGGTCGCGTACCACTCGGGGAAGGATGCGAACAGCGCGGCACCGGCGACGATCACCCAGGTCTCGTTGAGGTCCCAGACGGGGCCGATCGTGTTGATGATCTGGCGGCGGGCGATGTCGTCCTTGCCGAGGAAGGGGATCGACATGCCGACGCCGAAGTCGAACCCGTCCAGCACGAAATAACCGACGAAGAGGAAGGCGACGATCCAGAACCAGAGGTATGCGAGATCCATGAGGGGCTCCTAGTAGACCGTGGTCGGGGTGTTCTCGACCGAGTCGTCTCGCTCGGCGTCGGGATCGGGCAGGGGCTCGGGGCCCTTCTGCGCGAACTTCACGATGAGGCCGAACTCCACGACGGCGAGGGTGGCGTAGACGAGGGTGAAGGCGATCAGCGAGATGAGCACGCTCCAGCCCGGGACGCTGGGGGAGACCCCGTCCTGCGTGAGCATGAGGCCGAACACGATCCAGGGCTGACGGCCCATCTCGGTGAAGATCCAGCCGACGAGGCTCGCGAGCATCGGCAGGGGAGCGGCCCAGATCGCCACGCGCCACATCCACGGGGCGACCGGACGGGTCGCCTTCTTGCGGGTGACCCAGAGGCCCGCGACGCTGACGAGCGCCGCGATCCCGCCGAGCGCGATCATCCAGCGGAAGGCCCAGTAGGTGACCCAGAGCACGGGGGCGAAGTTGCCGTCGACCTGGTCGGCGAACTGGGGGAACATCTGCTGGCTGTAGAGGGTGTTCAGGTCGTTGATGCCTTCGACGCAGCCGTCGAGCGAGTGCGTGGAGAGGATGCTGAGCAGGAAGGGCACGCGGATCGAGAACAGCTCGCTCGTTCCGTCGGGCGTTCCCAGCGTGAAGATCGAGAACGAGGCATCCTGCCCGCAGACGGTGTTGAAGGTCGCTTCGGCCGCCGCCATCTTCATCGGCTGCGTGGCGACCATGACCAGGCTCAGCTGGTCGCCCACGATCGCGACGAGCACGAAAGACACCAGCGTCGACCACAGGCCGAAGCGGAGCGTCTTGCGCATCATGTCGGTGTTGCGACCGCGTGCCATGTGCCAGGCCGAGACGGCGACGACGACCATCGCGGCGAACATCCAGCCCGCGAAGATCGTGTGCGGGAAGGCCGCGAGGGCGACGGGATTGGTGAGCATCGCCCAGAAGTCGACGAGCTCGGCGCGGTGGCCGTCGGCCGACATCTGGTAACCGACCGGGTTCTGCATGAAGGCGTTCGCGGCGATGATGAAGTAGGCCGACAGGGTGGCGCCGATAGACGCCATCCAGATGCTCGCGAGGTGCGCGAGGCGCGGGAGCTTGTCCCAGCCGAAGATCCAGAGGCCGATGAAGGTCGCCTCGAGGAAGAAGGCGAGCAGTCCCTCGAAGGCGAGGGGGGCGCCGAACACGTCGCCGACGAAGCGCGAGTACGCCGACCAGTTCATTCCGAACTGGAATTCCTGGACGATTCCGGTGACCACGCCCATGGCGAAGTTGATGAGGAAGATCTTCCCGAAGAAGCGCGTGATGTGAAGCCATCGCACGTCTCCCGTCCGATACCAGGCGGTCTGGAAGATCGCCACGATGAGCGACATGCCGAGCGTCAGAGGCACGAAGAGGAAGTGGTACAGCGTCGTCAACCCGAACTGCCAGCGGGCGAGGGCGAGAGGGTCGAGCCACTCCATGAGGAGCCTCCGATCGAACCGGAATGTGTGGTCAGACCACATGCTACGCCGGGCCTCCTCGGCGCGTCGGGGGATCCCTCGGCGTCGAACGATATACTCGGCAAGTCATTTCTGACCCGCCTGGAGGCGCCGTGTCCGTCCGTCTGAGCCTGCTCGCGATCCTCGACCGCGGCACCTGCTACGGCTCTCAGCTGCGGGCCGAATACGAGCGGCGTACCGGAGTGCGGGTCAATGTCGGCCAGGTGTACACGACCCTCGAGCGCCTCGAGCGCGACGGGCTGGTGCAGGGCGCCGGCCTCGACGACGAGGCGCGCGTGCTGTGGGAGCTGACCGCCGAGGGCCGCGTCGAGGTGCGAGCGTGGCTGGGCGGTGCCTCGCTGGTCGAGGGGCGCGACGACGTCGCCCTCAAGGTCGCGCTCGCGGTGACGCTCCCGGGAGCGGATGTGCCCGGCATCCTGTCGGTCCAGCGCGAAGCGGTCCGTGCGGCGCTCGCCGAGGTGCGGGAGGAGCGGACGGATGCCGTTCCCGCCGCCATCGTGCAGGCGGCGCGCCGTGCGCGGCTCGAGGCGGACCTCCGGTGGCTCAATGAGGTCGAATCGCTCGCCGCGGGGGTGGAGCCGTTCGACCTGTCGGAGCAGCGCCCACGCCGCGGTCGCCCCGCGCGCAGCGTCGGCTGATCCCGACGTATCCGTGATCCGCCGTCGCGTCAAGGGCCGCGCGGTTCGGGGGCGGACAGCGCACTCTGGGATGACCCGGAGGAGCCAAGGAGTCGTCGCATGGTCATGGAAGCACCCCTCAGTCGCCCGGGATCATCGAAGGCTGCGGCTCGCGCCGCGGCGAAAGCGGCCCCCTCCTCGACTACGCCCGCCCTCACCGAGATCCCCTGGACGCGCGTCGATCTCGATCTGTACGAGGTCGCCCGCGAGGGGTACATCGTCGGATACGTCGAAGTCGTCGGCGCGGTGTTCGTGGCGCTCGGCGGACCGCGCTACGACCGCGCTGTCGAGATCTCGCAGCACCTCACGTTCCACGCGGCCGTCGACGCGCTAGTGCGTCGCGTCTTCTGAGGCACGCGCCACGCGGGGCAGATTCCCGAGGGTGAGGGATCGCCGTGCCCGCGGCATCCGGTCACCGGACCAGGGTGTACCCGGCCTCGTCGATCGCCGCGGTGAGAGCGGCCTCGTCGGCTGAACCCGTGATGCGCACGAGCGAGGCGTCGCCCGCACGCAGGTCGACGTCGACGACCTCCACGCCGTCGAGCGCGTTGAGCTCTTCGCTCACGGCGCGAACGCAGTGCTCGCAGGTCATCCCCTCGACGCGGAGCACGACGGAGGACGCCTCGTCCGAGGCGACGGCGGGGGTGGATGCCGCGCTCTTGCACCCGCAGCCGTCGCCGCAGCCGCCGGCGGGGGCCGAGGTGAGGCCGAGGTCGATGCGCTGTTCGGTCATGTGCGTCTCCTTACGAGCGGACCAGGCGAGCGATCGCCTGGTTCGCTTCTTTCAGCTTCTCGTCGGCGACGGGGCCGCCCTGTGCGGCCGCTTCGGCCACGCAGTGGGAGAGGTGGTCGTCGAGCAGGGAGAGGGCGACGTTCTCGAGCGCCTTGGTCACGGCCGAGACCTGGGTGAGGATGTCGATGCAGTACTGGTCGTCGTCGACCATGCGCGCGATGCCGCGCACCTGGCCTTCGGCGCGGCGCAGACGCTTGAGGAGGTCGTCCTTGTGGCCCTCGTATCCGTGCATACCCCGATGATACCCCCATGGGGTATGCCTAGCACCGTCTTGCGCCGTGTCAACCCCCTCGGAATCCACGCTCGACGGGCGGATGGTCGGAACATCAGGAGGTCGACATGTTCTCTCGTCGCACCGGTGGTGGTCAGCGATGACCGCCGATCCCTTCCCCACCGGCCCCCATCGCCCCGTGCGCATCCCGCACCTGCCCCCGTTGCGCTCGCAGCGGCGAGAATCAGAGGATGACGCGAACACTGGCAGCGCTGCCGGGCGCCGCCCGGAGACTGTGCCTCAGCCGAAGAAACGGCGAGATCTGCACCCGTGAAGACGGCCACCGCGGCCTTCACCACCGCACCGGCGGACGACTGCTCTGGAGCGACCTGCAGGCCGACCCGCCCGAGTGCATCGCGGGTGGGACTCCCGCCGAACCCGCCCCGACGCTCGATGACGGATTCCCCGGCGGCCGGGCACTGTGCCCGGTCTGCTGGGCGTTCGTGAACCGTGACGACGGCGGTCTGCTCGAACCCCACGACTCGTGGCGAGGGGACGAGTCGCGCGCCGAAGCCGACCGCCGTCGCGAGTGGTTCAACGCGTACGGGTGGTGACGAGCGCCGCGCGCCCGTCCACGATCTCGACCGTCTCGTCGAGGGCGTCGCGGTGCACGAGGTCGTGCGTCACGAGCAGCGTCGCGGTTTCGCGTTCCCGCGTCAGTCGAGACAGCAGAGCCATGACCTCCCCGCCCCGGGCGGTGTCGAGGGCGCTCGTCGGCTCGTCGACCAGCAGTACCCGCGGCTCGTGCACGAGAGCGCGCGCGATCGCCACCCGCTGACGCTGACCGCCGGAGAGCTGGGCGGGCCGACGATCGGCCAGAGCGCCGAGACCGACGGCCTCGAGCAGCTCGTCGACCCGTGAACGAACGAGCGCACGTCGTTCGCGCCGGCCGGGGCCGCCGAGCTCGGCCATGACCCGCAGCTGCTCGCGAGCGGTGAGGGCCGGGAGCAACTGCGGCTGCTGGAACACGATGCCGATGCTCTGGCGCCGCAGCGCCGTCGCCGCCGCGGCGCTGAGCCGGGTGGCATCCGTCCCCGCGACGATCACGCGCCCGGAGTCGGGCCGCACGAGGGTGGCGGCCAGGGCCAGCAGGCTCGACTTGCCCGAACCCGAGGGGCCGGTGATGCCGGTCACGATGCCCGGGCGTCCCTCCAGGGTGACGTGGTCGACGGCGGTGACGCGGGCGTCTGCGTCGGGATAGGTGAGGGTGACGTCGTCGAGAAGGATCATCGGGTGCTCCCGAGGGCGGTGAGGGGGTCGGAGGAGGTGACCGTGCGCAGCGACACCGCGGCGCCGAGCAGGCCGAGCACGACCATGACCGCCGCGGGGGCGAGGGTCGTGAGCGGGTTCAGGACGAAGGGCAGCGCTGCGCCGGCGAGGGTGCCGAGCAGGGCGGTCAGTCCGATCCCGATGCCGACTCCGAGCCCCAGCACGACCAGAGCCTGGCCGAGGGCGTCGCGCACGAGTGCGGGAGTGCTCGCCCCGAGCGCTTTGAGCACGGCGATGTCGGCCGAGCGCTGCATCGTCCAGACCGTGAAGAACGCGCCGACCACGAGCGCCGAGACGCCGAACAGCATCGCGATCATCAGCGCCAGCGAGCCGATCTCGGAGCGGAAGGTCGTCAGCGCCGTGAGGCTCGACAGGGGAGTGGATGCCGTGGTCCCGGTGTCGGCGGCCACGGTGTCCCACGCCGGGGAGCCGGTGACGGCGAGAAGCGTCGGTTGCCCCGTGCCGCCCAGGTGCTGATCGAGAGTCGTCCACGCGTGCGCGTCGAGTGTGGCCACGGGGGTGTGGCTGTACCACCGGTCGCCTTCGATCGCGGCGACGCGGTACGAGAATCCCGCCACCGTGACCTCGTCGCCAACCATCGCGCCCAGGCTCTTGGCCGCACTCGCCGACAGATCGATCTCATCGTCGCGGTGGGGAGCGTCGAAGCTCGTGCCCGCGTCGAGGCCGAACAGGGCGACGGCGCCGACGGCTCCGGGTCCCTCCGCCCGTGTCTGCGTGATCCCGACGGCGGTGACGCTATCGACCCCCGGGGCCGCGCGCCATGCCGCGACGGTGTCGTCGTCGATCGTGGAGTCGGCGAAGGTCGCGCTCGCGCCGCCGACGGGGTGCAGGACGAGCCGATCCCCGGGCAGGGCGAGAACGGCCGAGACGTTCTGCGCGGCGAGTCCGCCCGTGAGCCCGGAGAGGAACCCGACGAGCAGGGTGATGAGGGCGACGACCGCCCCGATGAGGGCGAACCGCCCGCGGGCGAACCGCAGATCGCGCCATGCGACGTACACGTCGCCTCCTTCCGCCGGCGTCTCTCGTCGGCTCCGTTCCACCCTCGTCCGGACCGCTCCGGCCGTCATCGGCGGGGTGGGCGAACCCTTCCTCCACCTTTCGGATGATCCGCCGGGGTCCCGGCATCCGTAGCCTGGATCGGGAAATGACCCATCGTCCCCTCGCCCCGGTCTTCGCGGGGCTGCGCGCGGGCTTGCACGCTCTCTTCGGCGGACTGCTCGCTCTCGTCGTCGCGCGCGTGCTGCTGACGGACGGGTCCGTGCTCGCCCTCGTGCTCGCGGGAGCGCTGGGCGCGGTGTACCTCGCGGGACTCTGGATCGCCCGCGCGGGGCGATCGCGGCGCGGTGTCGTGTGGGTGGCGGCGCTCACGGTGGTGTGGGCGGCGCTGGTGTGGCTCGTCCCCGAGGCCGCGTATCTCGTCTTCCCGCTGTTCTTCCTGTACCTGCACGTGCTCCCGGGGGGAGCGGGTCCCCTCGCGGTCGTGGGCACGACCGCCCTCACGATCGTGGCCTTCGCCGTCCACGGGGGTCTCACGGTGGGCGTCGTCGTCGGGCCCGTCGTCGGTGCGGGTGTGGCGCTTCTCATCGGCCTGGGCTACAACGCCCTCGAGCGCAGGGCCGCGGAGCGCGAAGCCCTCGTGGCCGAGCTTCTCGCCACGCGCGACCGGCTCGCCGCCGCCGAGCGCGAGCAGGGGACCCTCGCCGAACGAGCGCGCCTGGCCCGCGAGCTGCACGACACCGTGGCGCAGGGACTGTCGAGCATCCAGATGCTGCTCCACGCGGCGGAGAGAGCGGATGCCGAGGGTCCCGGCATCGACCACGTACGGCTGGCGCGCCAGACGGCGGCAGACGGCCTCGCCGAGACCCGCCGGTTCATCCGAGAACTGGCCCCGCCGAGCCTCGACCGCGGCCTCGGCTCCGCCCTCGAGCGTCTCGCCGGCGGATGGGGTGCTCGCGAGGGTATCGACGTGGAGGTGGAGGTGGATGCCGTGGTCTCGCTGCCCATGGACGCCCAGACGGCCCTGCTGCGCATCGCCCAGGGGGCCCTCGCGAACGTCGCCCAGCACGCGCGGGCACGCTGCGTGCGCATCCGGCTCGTGCCGCAGTCGGGCGGGGCGCGTCTGACCATCTCCGACGACGGCGCCGGGTTCGATGTGCGTCGCGCCGAGGCCGCGGCATCCGGAACGGACTCCTTCGGCCTCCGGGCCATGCGCGAGCGCGTCGATCAGCTCGACGGCGTGCTCGACGTGGACAGCGCGCCGGGTGCCGGATCCACCATCACCGTGGTGCTGCCGGGGGGAGCGTCGTGATCCGCGTGGTGATCGCCGACGACCACCCGGTCGTACGGGCGGGCGTGCGCGCCCTGCTCGACGCCGAGACCGACATCGAAGTGGTCGGAGAGGCCGCCGACGCCGACGAGGCCGTCGCTCTCTCGGCATCGCTGGCGCCGGAGCTCGTGCTGATGGACCTGCAGTTCGGCGAGCGGGCCGCCGGGGCCGAGGCCACGCGGCGGGTGCGTGCTCTCGCCGCCCCGCCGTACGTCCTCGTCCTGACGAACTACGACACCGACGGCGACATCCTCGGCGCCGTCGAGGCGGGGGCCAGCGGGTACCTGCTGAAGGACGCCCCGCCCCACGAACTGCTCGCGGGCGTCCGCGCCGCCGCCGCGGGGCAGAGCGCCCTGGCCCCGGCGATCGCGGGGCGCCTTCTGGCTCGCCTGCGCGAACCCCGCGTGACCCTCTCGGCGCGCGAGATCGAGGTGGTGCGACTCGTCGCCCGCGGGGCCTCGAACGCCGAGGTGGCCACCCGTCTGCACATCACCGACGCGACGGTGAAGTCTCACCTCGCGCACGTCTTCTCGAAGCTCGGCGTCTCGTCGCGCACCGCCGCCGTCTCGGCGGCGCGGGCTCTCGGCATCGTGCGCTGAACCCTCTCGCGACGGGCACTCCCCGTACGATGGCTCCATGATCCGGGTGCGCGTCGTCGGGGTCGCGCTCGACCCGGGTCAGCAGCACGTCATCCTGCTCAAGCCCGTCGACACCGCGACCGACGGCAACCGGGTGCTCCCCGTGTGGATCGGGCCGCAGGAGGCCATGTCGATCCTCGTCGCGATCGAGCGCACCGGCTCGCCGCGGCCCCTCGCGCACGACCTCATGACCGCGATGCTCGGCGAGCTCTCGGCATCCGTGGACCGCGTCGAGATCACCCACCTCGACGAGGGGACCTTCCACGCCCGGGTGGTGCTGAACACCCCGGCGGGGCCCCGGACCTTCGACTCCCGTCCCTCGGACGGCATCGCCCTCGCGTCCCGAGCCGATGCACCGATCCTCGTGGCGAACGCCGTCTTCGACGAGGCCGGTGTGCCGGACGAGGCCGTCGAGCTCGACGGCGGGGGCGCGGACGAAGACCGGGTGGAGGAGTTCCGGCGCTTTCTGGAGGGCGTCGATCCCGAGGATTTCCAGGGCTAGCACCGATCCCTGGTGCCTCCGGACGCTCCTAGACTCGCGGAGGGACCGCGCGGCGCGGCCCGTCATGCACGACGAACGGGGAACCAATGCAACTCGCCATGGTCGGACTCGGACGAATGGGCGCCAACATCGTCCGCAGGCTCATGAAGGACGGTCACGACTGCGTCGTGTTCGACGTGAACCAGGATGCCGTGGCGTCGCTGGTCGCGGAGGGCGCCACCGGGGCGACGAGCATCGCCGACCTGGCCTCGAAGCTGCACAAGCCCCGCGCCGTGTGGCTCATGATCCCCGCCGGTCTCACCGGCACGGTCGTCGACGAGGTGGCCGAGGTGCTCGAGCCGGGCGACATCATCATCGACGGCGGCAACTCGAACTACCGCGACGACGTGCGTCGTGCGAAGAAGCTCGACGAGAGCGGCATCCACTACGTCGACGTGGGCACGAGCGGCGGCGTCTTCGGTCTCGAGCGCGGCTACTGCCTCATGGTGGGCGGCCACGACGAGGCCGTCTCCCACCTCGAGCCCGTGCTGCGCACCATCGCCCCCGGTCCCGGAGAGGTCGAGCGCACGCCCGGCCGCACCGGCGATTACACGACCGAGGAGCGCGGGTACCTGCACTGCGGTCCGTCGGGCTCGGGCCACTTCGTGAAGATGGTCCACAACGGCATCGAGTACGGCATCATGGCCGCGCTCGCCGAGGGGCTGAACGTGCTGAACAACGCCGACGCGGGCCTGCGTCAGGGCGAGCACTCCGCCGAGGTGGCGCCCCTGGAGGAGCCCGAGTACTACCAGTTCGACATCGACACGGCTCGCGTCACCGAGCTCTGGCGCCGAGGCTCGGTCATCTCGTCCTGGTTGCTCGACCTCACCGCCGCGGCGCTCGCGCAGAACCCGACGCTCGACGGTCTGGCCGGCCGCGTCTCGGACTCGGGCGAGGGACGCTGGACCGTCAAGGCCGCCGTCGACACGGGCGTGCCGGTGCCGGTGCTGGCCGCGTCGCTGTTCGAGCGGTTCGCCTCGCGCGGCGAGGACCACTTCGCCAACCAGGTGCTCTCGGCGATGCGCCTGCAGTTCGGCGGACACCAGGAACTGCCCGCGGGCGATGTGCTCGAGGCCGGACAGAAGAAGGCCGAGAGCGGTCGCGACTGACCCTCGTGCAAGCGCCCCCGCCGTCGGTTGTTCACGCCGACGGCGGGGGCGTCGTCGTTCGTCCGTGGCGCTGCGGGGGAGACTAGAGAGATGAGCAGTACCGAGTCGCCCGAGTCCTCCGACCGCTACGTCGTCGCCACCGACGGCGCCTGCAAGGGCAACCCGGGTCCGGCGGGCTGGGCGTGGGTCGGCGAAGACGGACACTGGGCCGCCGGATCGATCCCCGAGGGCACGAACAACATCGGCGAACTGCTCGGGCTGCTGTACGCGATCACCGATCACGCCGACGTGCGCGAGCTGGTCGTGCAGGCCGACTCGAAGTACGCCATCGACACCTACTCGAAGTGGATGGACGGCCACCGCCGCCGTGGCTGGGTCACGAGCGCGAAGAAGCCGGTCGCCAACCAGGGCATCCTCGAAGCCCTCATCGCCGCGCGCGACGCGCGGCGGGCGGCGGGCCTTCCCGACGTCGTGCTCGAGCACGTGCGCGGGCACTCCGGTCACGTGCTCAACTCGTGGGCCGACGAGCGGGCCGTGCGCGCCTCGCAGCATGCGGCGAAGGGCGAGGAACTCATCTGGACCTCGCTGCGGGGCCTCGACAAGCTCGAGGTGTCGTCGGCGCCTCCGCGTTCTGCGGCTGACCGCAACGGGCGTTAGGCGCCGATGACCTCCGCCTCTTCGGCGGGTGTGAGTCCGGCGCGGCGGGGGCGGTCCAGTCCGCGCTCGCGCTCATCGTCGAGCGTGCGGCGTATCGTCTCGGCGAGGGAGCGGCGACGCCCGCCGGATGCCACGAAGGCGGCGTCGCTGCGCCGCGCGAATCCTCCCGCGCTCTCGGGCAGCCACAGGGGGAGTGAGCGCGGCCCGGCCCAGTAGGCGACGCCGCGCGCGATGAGGGTGTCGTCGTCGAGGGTGACGGTCTCGCTCGCCGTTCCGGCCGCATCGCGGGCCGCCGCGAGCACCGCGGCGAGCGGCAGTTCTTCGCCGACCGCGTTGATCGGGCCCGTGACGCCCGTGCGTCCGGCGTGCGCGATCCACGCGGCGAGATCGTCCACGTCGATCGCCTGGACGTGACGGCCGGCCGCCTCGGGCGCGACGACCCGCCCGCCGCGGGCATAGCGCGCGGGCCAGTAGCTGAAGCGGTCGGTGGGATCGCCCGGCCCCGCGATCAGCCCCGCCCGCGCGAGGAGCACCCGGTCACCCAGCCGCGCCGAGGTGAGCCGTTCCGCGTGCACCTTGGCATCCGCATACTGCTCGAGGTCGTTCGGCTCGACGAGCTCCGCCGTCTCGTCGGCGAAGGGGATGTCCGAGCGGGCATACACCGAGACGCTCGAGATCAGGCTCCAGTGCGCTGCGCGGTCGGCGAGGGCGTCGAGGGCGGATGCCACGAATCCCGGGTCCCACGAGAGCTCGACCACCTCGTCCCAGTCGCGCTGCACGCGTGCGTAGGAGTCGGGGTCGTTGCGGTCGGCGCGGATCAGTCGTGCGCCCGGTGCCGTCTCGCCGGACTCGCCGCGGGCGAGGCAGGTGACCTCGGCCCCCTGCGCGAGGGCCTGCGCCGCGACGGCGCGGCCGAGCCATCCGGTTCCACCGAGGATGAGGAGCTGTCGCATGCGGGCCAGCAAACCATCTTCGGCGGCGCCAGGGCGACGGGGTTCGCGGACGGCGGACGGGGACCCGTGGTCGCACCCCGTGGTTGTCCACAGGTGATGGGCTCATGGCGTTTTCGGCATGAACTTTCCGCTAGCTTCTCCGCCACGGCATACGTCCCCGCCAGGGACCCGACGAAGGGGTGGGAAAGATGACGGATATCCACACGCAGCAGATGCTCGGTCGTCCGACCGGAGCGTTCGTGGGAGCCTCGTGGGTGGCACTCGGGCTCGGCGCCTCGGTCTCCTTCATCGGCCTCTACAACGCGCACATGACGCTCGCCGAGAAGGGCTTCTACCTCTCGGTCTTCTTGCTCGGGATCTTCGCCGCCATCTCGGTGCAGAAGGCGGTGCGCGACCGCGCGGAAGACATCCCGGTCACCGGCGCCTACCTCGGCGTCGCGTGGGGCATGCTTCTCGTCGCGCTCGCCCTCATGGCGGTCGGCCTCTGGAACGCCGAGCTCCTGCTGTCGGAGAAGGGCTTCTACGGCATCGGCTTCGCGATGAGCCTGTTCGCCGTCGTCGCGGTGCAGAAGAACGTGCGCGATCTCGCCGCGTTCCGAAACCTCCACCCCGACACCTCGACCGTCGAGTACACCGGCTACCCCGCGAACGGCTGATGCCTCAGACGACCGGCGTCCCCTGGTGGAATAGGCAACGCGGTGCGGGGTCGCACCGCCAGAGGGACGACCGGCGGCTGACGCGGTTCTCGAATCGCAGCAGATAGGTCAAGAGGACCGTGTCAGGTCCGACGAGCCGACTTTCTCGTTCTTCGACGAGGGGCGAGGAGTCGGTTCCCGGTTCTTCCCGGAGGGCGGCGACGATCGCGTCTCGCGTCCACCGACGGCCGGACTGTCCGACCTCCACGAACTCGGGGTCGAGCAACCGGTTCAGCTCGCGAGGGTTCGAGCGCACAGCCGGATGCAGAAGCATCTCCTCGGCCGCCCACGCCGTGGCGATGAGGGCGTCGGCATTCAGTGCCCTCCCGTGGATGACGAAGAAGCGCTGGATCCCGGCGGTCTCGCGCCCCCACGTGCTCGCGGCGACGCGGCGTTGGTGGGCGTCGAACGCGGCTTCGTCGACGAAGCGCTCCGACACGCTCCAGACGCCGTCGGTGTCGGTGGGGTCGACGTCGAAAGAGAGGCATCCCGGTTCCGCACGTGTCAGAGCGATGTGCTCGGCGAGGTGGGCGCGGACGTGCTCCGCTTCGACGGCATCGGCGCAGCGCAGCTCTCCGCGCAGGATCACCTCGGGACCGCGCGGCACGGGTGTCGTGCCGCCGCTCTCCCAGTCGCGGCGCAGAACGCTGTAGGCGACGGATGCCAGGGGGGCGCCGCCCTCGACGGGCCAGCCGTCGCGGTAATGCGCCTCGAGCACCCAGCCGCATCGTTCGAAGACACGCCGCATGGCGACGTTGTCGTCGCGGGTCTGTCCCTCGAATCGGATGACGCCGGGGTGGTGAGAGAAGACGAGGTCGGTCGCGGCCGACAACGCCGCCGAGCCGAAGCCTCGACCTCGGGCGCCGTCGGCGAGCCGCAGATCGACCATCGCGGTGGCGTCCTGCAGATCCTCCAACCGGATCACCCCGACGCGGCCGTCGGTCTCGTCGTCGATCCAGTAGGTGTCGACATCGTCTCCACCCCACGAGCCGCCGCGAAGGGCGTCCTCGATCTGCGCGACCGTCGGCTGCGCGCGCACATGGAACGGGAAGACGTTCGAGGTGAGGAACGCCGTCAGCGCGGCGCGGTCATCCGCACTCGAGAGGTCGACGCGCGTCAGAGAAATGCCCACGTGCCCACCGTAGACACGAACGCCCCGCGGAGGCGGATCGAGGCGCGGGTACCCTGGGAAGCCGTCCTCGCCCGCGATCTTCGGCGGGTTCGGTTCCCCGCCTTCGCCCCCATCCCAGGAGCACTCCATCGCCGCCTCGACCTCTCCGACACAGATCCGCGCCCTCCGCACCGCATCCCTCACCACTGCCGGTGTCGGCGCCGCGATCACCATGGGGGCGCTGGGACCCTGGTTCACCCCCGTCATCCTCCTCGTCGCGACGGCGGGAGCTCTGCTGGTCATCTGGCGCACCGGCGCGGGTGTCATCGGCGCGCGGGCGATCGGCCCGGTACTCGCGGTGGTCGTCGTGCTGACGGTCGCGGCGTTGCTCGGGCTCATCGGCGTCCTGCCCTCCGCGTGGGTGTGGGCCGCTCTCGGCGCGTACGCGGTGGCATGGGGCGAGTACCTCGTGTCGCAGACCATCGCCCGCTCGCGCGGGCTGACGGGCTACCGGTGATCCCGGTCCCGTTTCGTCTCGTCGCTGCGGTGGCGCGCGCTCACGAGCGCGGCTGGCAGGGGATCCGCATCAACACGAACCTCTACGCGACGGGGCACTGGCGGTGCCGCGTGTTCGTTCCCGAACCGGGCGAGACGCACGACAGTCCTCTCGAGCGGGAGAGCAATGTCGTGCTGAGGTACTCCAGCGCGGGCGGAGAGGACGTCTTCCAGGACGGGCGCACCGACTGGACGGCCGAGACCCTGGCCGACCGCTTCATCGAGCTCGCGCGGCCCCACGCCGCGGCATCCGAACCGGATCCGGGGTACGCGACCTGGCTCGCCGAGCTGCGCCGTCGAACCGCAGGCGGAGCGTTCTGGATGGTCGAGGACGCGATGAGCCGCCAAGCCCTGTGGCGCGAGCGGGGGCTCGTCTGCCTCTGGTACGCCGACGCTCAGGCGGAGCAGGCGGATGCCACGGGCGCCGTCGATCAGAACGGGTGGACGCTCGACGGCACGATGCGGGTGCCGCCGTCGCGCTGAGCAGCGCGGTTCGGGTCACCGCAGCTCGAGGCACATGAGCCCCGGCCGATCGTCCCACGACGGGACGACCTCGAAACCCGCAGCGCGGTACATCCGCACCGCGGGCTCACGCCAATCCCAGACCGACAGACGCACCGGTCGCACGGCTCCGGTGAGCGCAGCCGTGAGCAACGCGGTTCCGACGCCTCGCCCCCGGGCGCGCGGATCGGTCCACACGCGCGAGAGTTCTGTTCCTTCGGGCACGCTCGACGAGACGACGAGCCCGACATCTGCGCCGTCGACGGTGGCGATGAGGGCGTGCCGGCCCGCGAATGCCGCCGCCGGGTCGTCGATCTCCCGCGCGTAGCGCTCGGGAAACGCGTCGGCGGCGAGCCCGCGTTCGATCTTCTCTGCCTCCGTCTGCCGCAGGTACGCCCCGACGAGGGCGCTGACGGCCGCGTCGTCTCGCGGGAAGACGGCTTCGCGGATGGTGACGCTCACCCTCTCACCGTACGACTCGGCGCGAAACGCCGAACGGACCCGGATGCCGATCGAGTCGGCATCCGGATCCGTCCGGGGAGTCGTTCAGACCGTCGCGAGGGTCGACTGCCATCCGAGGGCGGGGGCGACGTGCTTCGCGAAGTTCTCGACGAGGCGGAGGTTGAACTCCACGCCCATCTGAGAGGGGATCGTGAGCATGAGCGTGTCGGCGCTCATGACGGCGGCATCGTTCTGCAGCTGCTCCACGAGCTTGTCGGGGGTGGCCGCATACGTCTTGCCGAAGGTCGAGCGCATGCCGTCGATGACGCCGATCTGATCCGAGCCCGCCGATCCACCGAAGTACATCTCGTCCTCGGCGGTGACGATGGGGAAGATGCTGCGGCTGACCGAGGTGCGCGGCTCACCGTCGTGACCGGCCTCGCGCCACGCGGCGCGGAAGGCGTCGAGCTGCTGCGCCTGCAGGAGGTCGAAGGGGGTGCCGTCGGCCTCGGTGAGCAGCGTCGACGACATGAGGTTCACGCCGATCCGCCCGGCCCACTCCGCGGTGGCCGTGGTGCCGGCGCCCCACCAGATGCGCTTGCGAAGCCCCGGGGAGTGCGGCTCGATGCGCTGCAGGCCCGTGCCGCCGCCGAAGGGGCTCATCGGGTCCCGCTCGGCGAGACCCTCGCCGTCGATCGCGCGGAGGAACAGGTCGAAGTGCTCGCGGGCGATGTCGCCGCCGCGCGGGTCCTCGGACCCGGTGTAGCCGAAGGCCTCGTAGCCGCGGACGACCGTCTCGGGTGACCCGCGGCTCACGCCGAGCGCGAGGCGGTTGGCGCTGATGAGGTCGACGGATGCCGCCTCTTCGGCGAGCATGAGGGGGTTCTCGTATCGCATGTCGATGACGCCGGTGCCGACCTCGATGCGCGAGGTGCGTGCGGCGATCGCGGCGAGCAGGGGCATGGGAGCCGCCTGCTGGCGGGCGAAGTGGTGGACGCGGAACGAGACGCCGTTGACCCCGAGGTCGTCCATGCCCTGGGCGAGGTCGATCGCCTGGAGCATCGAGTCGCCGGCGGTGAGCTGGCGACCGCCGCCGAGGGGGCCGTAATGGCCGAAGGAGAGTGTGCCGAAGGAGCGCATACCGGGTGCAACGTCGTGGTCGGCGATCTATTCCCGCGCATATACCGGGAGTCGGCCCCTGCCC
>JAKOMY010000162.1 GCA_022702225.1 Microbacteriaceae bacterium
CACCGAGCCGACGTAGAAGATCGCGACGCGGAAGATGACCGAGTTGATCGCGCGCGGCATGACCTTCTCGGGGTTCTTCGTCTCGCCGGCCGCGGTACCGACCAGCTCGATCGAGGCGTACGCGAACACCACGCCCTGCATGAGGATGATCGCGGGGAGGATGCCGTTGGGGAAGAACCCGCCGTTGTCGGCGATCAGCGAGAACCCGGTGGGGGCGCCCGTGGGGGTGCCGAAGACGACGAAGTAGATACCCACGAGCAGGAACGCCACGAGGGCGGCGACCTTGATGAGAGCGAACCAGAACTCCAGCTCGCCGAACACCTTCACCGACACCAGGTTGACAGCCAGCACGGTGACGAGCGCGGCGAGCGCCCACACCCACTGCGGGACGGCGGCGATCCACGGCACGTACTTGCCGAAGAAGTTCATGTAGAGCGCGGCGGCCGTGATGTCGACCATCGTGGTCGTCGCCCAGTTGATCCAGTAGAACCAGCCCGAGACGAACGCCGCCTTCTCACCGAAGAACTCGCGCGCGTACGAGACGAACGACCCCGAGGTGGGGCGGTGCAGCACCAGCTCGCCGAGCGCGCGGAGGATGAAGAAGGCGAAGACGCCGCACACGGCGTACGACAGCACGATCGCGGGTCCGGCCTGGGCCAGGCGGCCACCGGCGCCCAGGAACAGTCCCGTTCCGATCGCACCGCCGATCGCGATCATCTGCACCTGACGCGACGTGAGGCGCTTGTGGTAGCCGCTGTCCTCGAGCTGAACGGTCGAGGTGGTGCGGGGCGGCTCTGCGGCGTCGCTCGAGCGGGGGGAGGAGTCGGTCACCTACCCATCGTGCGAATTGCGCAGCATCTGTCCAGCAAGCGCGCCGACATGTCGGCATCCCGGACCGGATGCCGCGACCCGGCGCGACGGGTCAGAGCCAGTGCTTGCGCTTGAACGCGAACCACAGACCGACCGAGGTGGCGGCCATGAGCGCGAGGGCCATCGGATAACCGAAGGTCCAGTCCAGCTCGGGCATGTTCTTGAAGTTCATGCCGTAGATGCCGCCCACGAGCGACGGGGCGAACAGGATCGCCGCCCAGCCCGAGATCTTCTTGACCTCTTCGTTCTGCTTGAGCGAGGTCTCGGTCTGGCGCTGCGTCACGAGCGTCGCGTTGACGGTGAGGGCGTTGTCGAGGATCGCGCGGAGGGCGGTCAGCTTCTCGCACTGGCGCAGCACGTGGTCGAGCACGTCGCGCAACGACCGCTGGAGCTCGAGGTCGACGCCGTACTTGTCGGCGCCGCGCAGCAGCGCCTCGAGCATGTCGCGCAGGGGCTCGGCCGCCCGCTGGAAGTGGATGACCTCACGCGCGAGTTCGTAGATGCGCTGCGTCAGATCGGCACCGCCCTCGCCGAACAGCTGGTCCTCGATCTCGTCGACGTCGTTCTGAAGGCCGCGGGCGACGGGGTCGTACTGGTCGACCACCTCGTCGAGGATCGCGTAGAGCACCGCCTCGGGCCCCCGCGCGAGCAGGTCGGGGTTCTTCTCGAGCCGCTTGCGCACGGCCGCGAGGTCGGGCACCTCTGCGTGCCGCACCGTCACCACGTAGTCGGGGCCGATGAACACGTGCAGTTCGCCGAACTCGACGGTCTCGGTCTCGTCGATGTAGCGGGCGGGGCGCAGAACCGCGAAGAGGTTGCCCCCGTACCGCTCGAGCTTCGCGCGCTGGTGCCCGGCGAGGGCGTCCTCGACGGCGAGGGGGTGCAGCGAGAACTCGGCGGCGACGCGCTCGAGCTCCTCGGGCGCGGGGCGGAGCAACCCGATCCACGCCATGCCTCCGTGAGCTTCCATGTACTCGAAGGTCTGGTCGAGGCTCGCGGGGTTCTCGATCCGGTGTCCGTCGACGTACACGGCGCTGTCGATGATGGGCATGGTTCCGTTGTACCCCGCCTGGCTATGACGCGGGGCCCGACGACGCGCGATCCTTACGCGATGTATACGGGCCGTTCCCCGGCGCCGCTCACTTCTTCGGGTCGTTGCCCCAGTTCATCAACGAGTACCGCCAGTCGGTGTCGGTGACATCGCCCTTCGGTTTCTGCGCGCTGTGCCGCTTGACGTACCCGACGACCTTCCGCATGTGGGCGTAGTCGTCGTCGGTGAGGTCGGCCTTCTTCTTCTCGAGAATGCGCACGATGTGGCGCCCGCTCTCGTGGCCGGTCGACTCGCCGCCGTCCTTCTTCTGTCCGACGGATTTGGATTCGTCCGTGTCGAGCCACTTCTTCAGCTCGCTCGCGGTCATGTTGACCGCCTCGTCGAAGTCCTTCGCGGTCTGCTCGTGGTCGTCGCTCATCACGTCATCCTCGCCATCGCCCGGGAGCAGGACAGACCCCTTGCGTCGGCGCCGGGGTCATGGCATCCGCTCAGCCGACGGGCTCGCTCAGGGGTTCGTCGGCGTCCGGTCCCGGATGCCGCGCCCCGGCGCTGCGACGCGCCGCGGCGAGCACCGCCCCGATGCTGGCCGTGATGACGAGCGCGATCCCGGCGAGCTCGAGCCACGAGAGGTGTTGGCCGAGCAGGAGGAACCCGGCGAGAGAAGCGGTGGCGGGCCCGAGGCTCATGAGGATCGCGAACGCCGAGGCCGCCAGGCGCCGGAGCGCCACGAGTTCGAGAGCGTACGGGATGGTCGACGACAGCAGCGCGACCGCGGCCCCGATGGCCAGGATGTCGAGCCGGAGAAGGGCCGAGCTTGCCTGGGCGATTCCGAACGGCAGGGCGATCACGGCGCCCACGGCCATGGCGAGCGCGAGACCGTCGAGCCGCGGGAACTCCCGGCCCACCCGCGCCGACGCGAGGATGTACAGCGCCCAGCTCACCGCCGCGCCCAAGGCGAACAGCACGCCGAGCGCGTCGAGGCGATCCCAGCCGCCCGCGCCGAGCGCGGCCACGCCGCCGAGCGCGAGTCCCGCCCATACCCACCGCGCGACCCCCGTCGCGGTGAGAATCGACAGGGTGAGGGGCCCGAGCACCTCGATCGTCACCGTCACGCCGAGGGGCAGACGCTGCAGCGCGAGATAGAAGAGACCGTTCATGGATGCCAGCACCACGCCGAATCCGATGACGGAGCGCCACGCGTAACCGGTGTGTCCGCGCAGGCGCGGGCGGGCGATGACCAGCAGCAGCACGGCCGAGAACAGCAGCCGCAGCATGACGATGCCGAGCGGCCCGGTGTGGGGGAAGAGCATCACGGCGAACGAGGCGCCGACCTCTTGACACGCCAGACCGACCAGCACGAGCGAGGCGGCCGACCCCTGCCCGCCGCGCGCGGTCATCGCCGGGTCATCCGGCGGGAGCGGCGCAGATGGCCTTGCTGTTGATGTTGTCGCGCATCTGCTCGGCGGTCCACGGCAACCCCGCCTGGGGTGCGGTCTGCCCCTGGGCGGCGGGAGCCTTCGAGGCGATCGCCGCGAGCTCCCACGCCAGCCAGGCGCCGGTGGTCTTGTCGCCGCCGGAATTGTTCAGAACGACCGCGACCGACATCCCGGTCGTCGGGTCGGCGAACGCCCCCACCAGATAGCCGGGCATCGAACCGTACTGCCCGATCAGCGAGCCGGCCTGGAAGGCGCCGCCGGCCGAGGTGAACCACGTCGGCTGGTCGCCGCCGACGGGCACGGGGGCGGCGAACCGGTCGTTTCCGGCGGGCAGGAGCGCTCCGGTGGCGAGCGCCTGCGCGTACCGACCGAGGTCGGTGATGTTCGTCACCGCGCCCGCGGCCGCACCGCCGTAGCTCGACGACATGTCCGTGTAGTCGCGCGGGTCGGTGCAGTTCCAGGCACCCTCGGCGTTCTGCTGCGACCAGTATCCGCGCAGCGACGCGTCGGCGGGGTCGGCGGGAGCCGGGTTCGGCAGACCGGTCGCGTCGAGTCCGAGCGGCTCGGTGACGCGCTCGGCGATGAGCTGAGCGATCGGTTCGTTGGCGGCGCGCTCGGCCGCGAGACCGGCGAGGACGAAGTTGGTCGCCGAATCGGCGAAGGCTGCGCCCGGGGCGTTGGTGCGCGGGCTCGCGATGCCGTAGGTCATGAGCTCGCGCGGGTTCCACACGCGCTCGGGGTTGTTCGCCGTCACCCCGTCGAGCACCGAGGTGTACGACGCGAGGCCGGAGGTGCCGTCGCAGAGCTGACGCAGGGTGATGTCGTCGTAGCCGGGGAGGTTGCTGACCCAGGTCGTCACGGGGTCGCTCATCGACAGCGTGCCGTCGGCCGCGAGGCGGTACAGCACGTCGCACGTCATCGCGCCGGTCACATCGCCCGCGCGGAACCCGAGGTCTGCGGTGACCTCCGCACCGCCGGGCCCCTGCGTTCCCAGACCCGATACCCACGTACCGCTCCAGGGCGCCCACACGCCGACGATCGCACCGGTGGACCCCGTCGCGGTCATGGCCGAGGTGACGGCCGCTTGCAGTTCGGTCACCGTCGCCTCGGGCAGAGGGGCATCCACCTGGGTGGGGACGTTGATCGACACCGAACCCTGCGGCGAGCACCCGCTCAGCACGACGGCGAGAACGCTCGCTCCCGCGATCGCCACGGCCGCGGAACGACGCCATGCCCGCATGTGAAACCCCCAGCATTTCCGCGCGCGACGAAGCACCCGCTCCAAAGATTCAAACACATGGCACCTGAACGAAAGCGGCGCTTGCGCACCCGTTACCGTCACGTCTGCATCACGACGGGCCGGGTGAGAGGAGTTTCTGGGCGAAATGGGGGTTAGGTAAACCTAACTCTGTGCGTAAGATGGCCGCATGAACGCCGTCGTCCCGTTCTCGACAGCTCTGCGCGAGCGTTCCAGCGACGCGCACTCGCCCCACGAGTGCGACGGATTCATGACCGACCTCCTCACCGGAGCCGGCACGCGCGACGACTACATCGCCCTCATCGCCCAGCACTGGTTCATCTACGCCGCTCTCGAAGAGGCCGCCGGTCGCATGCGCAGCGACCCCGTGGCATCCGTGTTCCTCCAGGGGCGCCACTCCCGCCTCCCCGCCCTCGAGGCCGACCTCGGCTTCCTCATCGGCGACGATTGGCGCGAGCGGATCACCCCGCTGCCGACCACGCAGGCCTACGTCTCGCGCATCCGCCGCGTGGCCGCCACGTGGCCCGGCGGCTTCGTCGCCCACCACTACACGCGCCTGCTCGGCGACCTGTCGGGCGGGCCCTCGATCGGCCGGCTCATGCGACGCCGCTTCGGCTTCGAGACCAACGGCATCGGCTTCCTGCTGTTCGGCGACATCGCCGACCCCAAGGCGTTCAAGACCGTCTACCGCGAGCAGCTCGACGCCGCCCCCTGGGACGATCGCGAGAAAGAGCGCGTCATCGCCGAGGTGCTCGTGGCCTACCGCTTCACCACCGAACTGTTCGCCGACCTCACGCGCGCCAAGGCCGGCCAGGTCGCGTGACCCGGGTCGGCGGGTGACCGCTCAGGCCTGCGCGGCCGCCTGCCTGCTCAACCACGCCTGCTTCATGAAGCGGCGCACGTCCTCGTCGACACGGATGTCGCCGGGCTTGAGCGGACGCGTCAGGTACAGGCCGTCGAGCGAGGTCAAGCGGCTGAGCGCGACGTAGGTCTGCCCGGGGGCGAAGGCACCCGCACCGAGGTCGACGACCGCGCGATCGTAGGTCTTGCCCTGCGACTTGTGAATGGTCACGGCCCACGCCAGCCGCAACGGGAACTGGGTGAACTCGGCGACGATCTCGCGCGAGAGGTTCTTCGTCCCCGGGTCGTACGCGTAGCGGTATCTCTCCCACACGGCCGGTTCGACGTCGTGCGCGGTACCGTCGACCTCGACGCGCACGCTGTCGCCGGCGATGCGCGTCACGGTGCCGATCGTGCCGTTGACCCAGCGCGGAGCCTCGCCGAACTGCGCCGCGTCGTTTCGGAGGAACATCACCTGTGCGCCGACCTTGAGCGTGAGCTCCATCTCGGCGGGATAGTTCGCCTCGCCCCGACCGAAATCGCCCGAGATCTCGGCGTTGGCCGTCTGCGTGCGACCGATCAACTCGTCGAGGTGCCGGCGGTTGATGGTGTTGACGCGGTCGTTGCGGGTGGCGAGCGTGATGATCGGGTGCTCGCCGTCGGCCGGGTGCGGGGGCGTGCGGGCACCGGCGGTGTTCAGGATGCCGGCCATCTCGGCCGTCACGCGCCCGTACCGCACGGCGTTGAGCAGCTGCTTGAACCCCGGGTCGGACTGCCGGTGGATCTCGACGAGTTCGTTGACGTGCAGGTCGGCGCCGTGGCGCCCGATGTCGATGAGACCGTCGCTGGCAGCCTCGCCCGACCACACCTTGGCGTCGAAGAACCAGAACGAGCGGTAGTGGTCGCGGATGTACCGCATCTCATCGCCGCGCGGCGGCACGGGAGCGAGTTGGTACGGGTCGCCGAACATCACGATCTGCGTGCCGCCGAACGGCTCCGACCGCCGACCGCGGGCCTGGCGGAGCGAGCGGTCGATGGCATCCATGAGATCCGCGTTCACCATCGATATCTCGTCGATCACGAGGGTGTCGATGGCGTTGAGGAGCTTTCGTGTGGCGTCGTTCTGATCGATGTCGCCGTTCGCGATGAGCCCGATCGGCAGACGGAAGAGCGAGTGGATCGTCTGACCCTCGACGTTGAGGGCTGCCACCCCGGTGGGAGCGCACACGGCGATCTGCTTCTTCGTGTTCCACGCCAGATGCTGCAGCAGGGTCGACTTGCCCGTGCCGGCGCGGCCGGTGACGAAGACGTGCTCCCGGGTGTCCTCGATCAGCCGGAACAGCGCCTGCTGCTCGGCGGAAAGGGGCGGCGTGGTCACCGGCCCATGCTAGTTCGCACGGGTCGACTCGGGCGGCGGGCTGGGGATGGGCCCGCCCGTCGGCTCGGTGTGGACGAGCAGCCAGCGCGCCTCTCCCGAGAGCACGTCGGCGACGTGGCTGCGAAACCGCGGGCACTGGGTGATGTCGTGCGAGCGACAGCGCAGGGCATGCTCGGTCATGGCGCGAGCCTGGGCGATGTCGGCAGCGCGGCGGTCGAGCTCGGCGACGTGCTCTTCGAGCACCCGGTGGCGGTCGGGGGCTCCGTCGTCGAGCAGCACGCGGATCTGCTCGAGCGAGAGCCCCGCCGCCTTGTTGCGCAGGATCACCGCGATCCGCACGCTGTCGGTCTCGTCGTAGCGGCGTCGGCCCGCGGCATCCCGGGTCGGACGCAGCAGCCCCTCGTCTTCCCAGTGCCGCAGCACGTGCGTCTCGAGACCGAAACGCGCCGCCGCCTCACCGATCGACTCGCCCGCGCGCTCGCCACTTGACTTCATGTCGACATGAAGTCACAGGATGGTCCGGAAAGCAAGCGGAAAGGAGCACGTCGTGTACGACGCGATCATCATCGGAGGCGGCCCCGCCGGCCTGCAGGCGGCCCTCACCCTCGGGCGCATGCACCGGCGCACGCTGCTGCTGGACTCGGGCGACTACCGCAATGGCAGCGTCCGTCACGCGCACAACCTGCTCACGAACGACGGGCGCGACCCCGCCGAGCTCCGCCGCCTCGGCCGCGACGAGATCGCCGCCTACCCCGACGTCGAGATCCGGGATGCCGCCGTCTCGGCCGTCGTGAGAGAAGACGACGCCCTGACGGTCAACGGCGGCGCCGAGCGTCTCCGCGCCCACGCCGTGATCCTCGCCACGGGGGTCGCCGACCGGCTCCCCGCCATCCCCGGGCTCGACGAGCAGTGGGGCGACCGCGTCGCGAACTGCCCGTTCTGCCACGGCCACGAGTTCGCGGGCCGTCCGGTCGCGATCGTCAACGGCAGCGACCACGCCGCCGTGCTCGGGCGGATGCTGGAGCCCGTGGCATCCGAGGTCCATCTCGTCGACCCCGCCACCGTCGTCCGCGTCGACGGGACCGCCGACGGACTCGCCCTCGCGCGCGCCGACGGTTCGGTGCTCGAAGTCGCCGGGGCGTTCGTCGCGCCCACCTGGAGCTCGCGCGCGGACTTCCTCGACGCACTCGGCGTCGAGCTGCAGGAGTCGGGGGCCGTGCGCACCGATCCGTTCGGCCGGACGAGCGTCGAGAACGTCTACGCCGTGGGTGATCTGGCCCACCCCGACCATCTGCCGGGGCCGATGTTCTCGCTCGCCGCGGCCCTCTCGAGCGGTCAGCTCGCCGCGGTGGCCGTGGTGCAGTCGCTCGTCATGGACTGACGTGCGGGGCGCCTCCACAGGAGCCTTTCCTACACTGGAGGCGTGGACACCGCAGGCGGGGGCCCCGCGACGCCCGAAGGCGTTCGCGGCGTGCGCGCGCGCCCAGGACGCACCATCGCCGGAATCACCCTGGTGGGCGTCCTGCTGATCGCCGCCCTCGGCGCGGGCGCGGCCTCGCTCTATCGCGAGTTCTACAGCCCCCGCGCGTTCGTCCAGCATTACCTCGAGCTGCTTCAGGACCACCGGACGGCGGAGGCCCTCGCGCTCCCCGGTGTGGCCGTCGATTCCGCCGAGCTGCAGTCCGCGGGTCTCCCGGCCACCGCTTCCGAGGCACTGCTGCGCCCCGATGCGCTCACCGCGTTGACGGATGCCGAGATCACCGGCGAGAGCACGAACGGCGAGCAGACGCAGATCACCGTCAGCTACACGGCCGGCGGCTACGGCGGACAGACCACCTTCGCGATCCAGCACGACACGAACGAGGGCCTCCTCCCCCGCTGGCGGTTCGCCCGGAGCCCGCTGTCGGTCATGAAACTCACGGTCGACGGGTCGATGCGTTTCGCCGTCAACGGCTTCGAGGTCGACAAACGTCAGGTCTCGGTCGACGGCGCCGACGTGGACCCCACGGCCGCGGTCCCCCTGTTGGTGTTCTCACCCGGGCTCTACTCGGTCAACGTCGACACCGCCATCTCGGCGACTCCCGGTGTCGCCGTGCTCGCCGACGCGCCGCTGGCCGGCATCCCGGTCGATGTCCAGGCCCAGCCGACCGACGAGTTCATCTCGGTCGTCCAGTCGCGTGTCGAGGATTTCCTCACCACGTGCGCCCAGCAGAAAGTGCTGCAGCCGACCGGGTGCCCCTTCGGCTTCACCGTGCGCAACCGCATCGATGACGCCCCCACCTGGTCGATCGTCGAGCAGCCGGTGGTGACCGTCGTGCCCGACGGAGCGGGGTGGCGCATCCCCTCAGCGAAGGCCGTGGCGCACATCGTGGTCGACATCCGCTCGATCTTCGACGGGAGCGTGCGCACCGTCGAAGAAGACATCGCCTTCCGGGTCGACGGCGAGATCACGGTGCTGCCCGACGGCACCGCTTCGATCCTCGTCGGCGGCTCGTCCGACTGAGCCCGGCGAACGGGTCAGTTGCCCCGCGACGCCACCCGCGCGTCACGCTCGGCCAGTCGCTGCAGCTCTTCGTTGTAGGCGTCGAGCTCGACGTCGCCGACGCGGTCGACGTGGCGGTCGCGTCGGCGCTGCTGGCGCTCGTCGCTACGGCTCCACTGGATGGCGACCGCGATGGCGAGCACGAGCGTGGGGATCTCGCCCACCGACCACGCGACACCACCGCCGACGTACTGGTCTTGCAACGGGGTCGCCCCCCAGGTGCGCCCCATCGCCCCGAACCACTCGGCCACCATCAGACCCGAATTCATCATGATCGCGATGCCGAAGAAGGCGTGCATCGCCATGATCGCGATGAGCATCAGCAGGCGCATCGGGTACGGCAGACGGTACGGAACGGGATCGATGCCGATGAGGCTCAGCACGAAGAGGTAACCGGTCACCAGGAAGTGAGCGACCATCCAGATGTGCCCGACGTGGTCGTACAGCGACCAGCGGAAGAGGTCGGTGTAGTAGAACGCCCAGAGCGATCCGATGAACAGGCCCGCCGCCACGTAGGGGTTGGTCAGCACCTTCGCGACCGGATTGTGCACCGCCCAGAGGATCCACTCGCGACCGCCGCGCGTCCCGTCCGTGCGCTTGCGGATCGCGCGGGCAGCGAGCGACACCGGTGCCCCCGCCACGAGCAGGAGCGGGATCGCCATCGAAAGCAGCATGTGCCCGATCATGTGCATGCTGAACAGGTAGTCCTGGTACACGTTGATGGGACCCGAGGTGACCCAGAAGACACCCAGCATGCCGAGACACCAGAGCACGGTGCGGTAGATCGGCCACGAGTCGCCGCGGCGCAGCAGCCGGTAGACGCCCGCCAGGTAGAAGAACACACCGAAAGCCACCACGAGCGTCCACAGCAGGTCGATGTCCCACGCGGTGAACCAGCGCTCGATCGTCAGGTCGGGGGGCAGCGGCGCACCGGTCAGGACCTCGGCCGGGGTCTGCCCCACGAGCGGGGGCTGCACGGGCGGGGGCGTGCGCGCGAGAGCGGCGGCAACACCGCTGGCGATGCCCATGAAGGCGAGCTCGAGCGTGATGACGCCCCAGAAGCGGCGGGAACCGGGCTCCTCGGCCATGCGCGAGATGAGACGACGGCGGTACCACGCGCCCAGCACGCCCATCGCGATCAGGGCGCCCACCTTGATCAGCACGAGCACGCCGTACGCCGACCAGAGGTTCTGCAGTCCCAAGAGACCGATCGAGGCACGCACCGTCCCCGAGATCGCGACGACGATGAAGGCGACGAGGGCGATCGAGGAGTAGCGCAGCAGCGTGGTCTGCAACTGGCCTCGCGACATCGCGGGGCGGACCACGACGAGCAGGATCAGACCACCGAGCCATACGGCGGCGGCCATGATGTGCAGCACGAGCGAGGTGACGGCCGCGTTGTGGCTGGCCTCCTCACCGGCGTGCCCCTGTGTTCCCATCGGGATCAGCGAGGCGAGGGCGAGGATCGCGACCACGAGCGTGGGGATCCACGAGCGCACGGCGAAGGTGAGCACGGTCAGCACGGCGCCCGCGATCGTGGTGATCAGCCACGCCTGCCCGATCGAGCTCTCGACGAGGAAGCGCCCGAGTTGCTGGCCGAAGACCGCGTCGAGCGTCGGCTTCGCGTTGAGGACGTTGAGGAAGGTCAGATACCCCGTGGTCGCCGCCGAGACGGTGAAGACGGCAGCGCCGATGGATGCCGTGTCGAGGGCGATCTCGAACGGTCGCTCCCCCGCGGGAAGGGCGAAGAGCGCCAGGACCAGCGAGCCGACCATCGTGGCGGCGGCGAGGTTGACGACGACCGTGGCGATCGGCAGACCCCACCGCACGACCGGACCCGGGTCGGCGAGCTGCGTGGGCGCGGCTCCCCCGCCGTAGGCGAGCCCCACCGCGACGGCGATGAGCGAGACCACGACCAGGATGACGGGTCCCGCGACGCGGAGCAGGCGGGGATTCACCCCCTCAGCCTACGTCGCGCGGGGACGACAGAGGGGGGATGCCGCGTGGCAACCCCCCTCTGTGATTCGACGTCGTCTTACTTGACGGCGGCCTTCAGCTTGGAGCCCGCGGTCACCTTGACGCGCTTGCCGGCGGGGATCGAGATCTCCTCGCCCGTCTGGGGGTTGCGGCCCGTGCGAGCCGACGTCGCGACCTGCTCGAAGGCGATCCAGCCGGGGATCGAAACCTTGCTGCCCTTGGCGACCGCCTCGGAGACGGTGGAGAAGAGGGAGTCGAGCACGCCCGACACGGCGGACTGGCTCTGCCCGGTCGCGCTGGCGATGCTCGCGACGAGCTCGGTCTTGGTGATGGACTTGTCAGCCATGTGGTTGTCCTCCAGGCGACGTCTGAGTCGCCTCTCGTTACGCGGACGAGGGGAAAATCCTCCTCGGTGGTCGGGAGACCGCCTCGACAGTATCAACCGAACCGCGGAATTACGCGGATTCTGACGGATTTTCCCCCTTTCGCGCCGGCGTGTCGCGGCGTCGACGGGGCGGA
>JAKOMY010000177.1 GCA_022702225.1 Microbacteriaceae bacterium
CCTGCACGTAGGCCTCGTCGTCCCAGCGCCAGGGGTCGAGGTGGTCTCCCCAGCAGGCGATCTCGAGGCCGTCGTAGCCCCACTCTCCGGCGAGGCGGGCCACCTCCTCGAAGGGCAGGTCGGCCCACTGGCCGGTGAAGAGCGTGATCGGTCGCGTCATCGCGTCGTCCTTTCGTCGGTGCGGGTACGGGATCGGGTTCAGGATGCCGCGAAGGCGCGGTCTGCGGCAGGGGCGGCGGCGAGATCGGCGTCGACCCCGGTCCACACGCCCTCGCTCTCGGAGCTGCGCGCGACGGCGTCGAGCACCTCCTGCACGTGCAGGCCGTCCGCGAAGGACGGGGTGGGTGCGGTGCCCGCGGCGACCGCCTCGACGAAGTCCTTCGCCTGGTGCGAGAACCCGTGCTCGTAGCCGAGCATGTGACCGGTCGGCCACCACGCGGCGACGTAGGGGTGCTCGGGCTCGGTCACGAGGATCCGGCGGAAGCCCTGTTCGGCGGCGGGGGCCGTCGCGTCGTAGAACTGCAGTTCGTTGGGGCTCTCGAGGTCGAACGACAGCGAGCCGAGGGAGCCGGAGATCTCGATGCGCAGAGCGTTCTTGCGACCCAGGCGGAAGCGCGAGGCCTCGAACGAGGCGAGGGCGCCGCTCTCGAGACGGCCGGTGAACAGAGCGAGATCGTCGACGGTGACGGCTCCGCGCTCGGTGCCGGCGGAACCGGAGAGTCCGGACGCGGAAGCGAGGACGGGACGCTGGGCGACGATCGTCTCGAGGATGCCGGCGACGCGGACCACGCGCTGCCCGGTCATGAACTCGGTGAGGTCGACGGCGTGAGCTCCGATGTCGCCGAGGGCGCCGGAGCCGGCGCGGTCCTTCTGCAGGCGCCACGTGAGCGGGGCCTCGGCGTCGCTCAACCAGTCCTGCAGGTACTCGGCGCGCACCTGGCGGATGTCGCCGAGACGGCCGGCGGTGATGAGATCGCGGGCGAAGGTCGTGGCGGGCAGGCGTCGGTAGGTGAAGCCGACCATCGATCGGATGCCGCTGGCGGAGGCGGCCGCGGCGGCCTCGGCCATACGGCGGGCTTCGTCGACGGTGTTGGCGAGGGGCTTCTCGCACAGCACGTGCTTGCCGGCGGCGAGGGCGGCGATGGCGATCTCGGCGTGCGAGTCGCCGGGGGTCACGATGTCGACGACGTCGATGTCGGAGCGGTGGATGACCTCGCGCCAATCGGTCGCACTCTCTCGCCATCCCCAGGTGTCGGCGGCCGTTTGCGTGCGGGCGGCGTCGCGCCCGACGAGCACGCTCATCTCGGGGGCGAGGGGGAGGTCGAAGAAACGAGGGGCGACGCGCCATCCCTGGGAATGCGCGGCGCCCATGAATCCCGCACCGATCATGGCGATGCGAAGGGGCTGGGTCACGATGACGTCTTTCTGTGGGGGGACGAGGGACGGGGCGCCCGCGACGAACGCGGGCGCCCCGGACCGGGTCAGGACTGGAACGAGAGGTCGATGAAGGACGCGACGTTGTCCTTCGTCACCACGGGGGCGTCCAGCACGATGCGGTTGGGAACGCTGGGGGTGATGAGGTCTCCCGCGGTCTTGCCCTGGGCGATCAGGCGTGCCAGCGCGATGCCGTCGGCGGCCTGCGTCGACGGGTAGATCACCGTCGCCTTGAGGACGCTGTCGTCGGCCTGGATGGACTCCATGGCGTTGCGGCTGCCCGCACCGCCGACCATGATGAACTCGTCGCGACCGGCCGCCGTGACGGCGGCGAGCACGCCGATGCCCTGGTCGTCGTCGTGGTTCCAGATGGCGTCGATCTTGGGGTTGGCCGACAGCAGCTGCGAGGTCGAGGCCTCGCCGCCCTGCACGGTGAAGTCCGCGGCGACGCGGGGGCCGACCTTCAGGCCGCAGTCCGACAGGGCGTCGGCGAAGCCCGCCGAGCGGTCCTGCGTGAGCGGTAGCGAGTCGATGCCCGCGATCTCGCCCACGATGGCGTTGCTGTTGCCCTCGAGCTGCGAGCAGATGTACGTACCGGCGCTGACGCCCATGCCGTAGTTGTCGCCGAGGATCGTCGAACGGGCGGCGAAGGGGCTCGAGAACTCGCGGTCGACGTTGATGACGGGGATGCCCGCGTTCATCGCCTTGATCGCGACCTCGGTCAGGGCGGCGCCGTCGCTGGGCAGCAGCACGATGGCATCCACGCCGTCGTTGATGAAGGTCTCGACGGCGGCGATCTGCGCGTTGACGTCGTTGGTGCCCTCGGCGACCTTCAGGTCGACGTCGGGGAAGCTCTCGGCGGCGGCGAGTGCGCCGGAGTTGATGGCGCCGAGCCAACCGTGGTCGGCGGCGGGGCCGGAGAAGCCGATGGTGACGGTGTCACCGGCGGCGGCGTTCTCCTCGGTCGTGGTGCCCTGGCCGACGATGTCCTCGTTGTCGCCGCCCGAACCGGTGCAACCGGCGAGCAGGCCGACCGAGGCGATGACGGCGATGCCGGTCAGGACGAGTCGCGAACGCGACTTCCACTGTGAGCGCATGTTTCCTCCTTGAAATGTGATGCAGCTGGGGTCATCGCGGCCCCGGGTCACTCCGGAAAGAGGGGTCCACTCTGACGCGGCTCACGCTAGCAGAAGTGTCGTCCTGGCGAGCATCTTTTGTTTTTTGATCTGCATAAGTACCACTGGCGAGCCTTTGTGTCCGAAGAGTGCTCGCGTGCGCGCGGGAGACGGCCGCCCGCTTTCCCTCGGAACACGGGTCGCGCGACGACGAGGCGGCGTGTTATGTTCGCCGCGTGATCAAAGTTGACCATCAGTCGTCATTACTCACCGTCCGAGGCGTGACCAAGTCCTTCGCCGGCGTCCGCGCCCTGCGCGGTGTCGATCTCGACATCGTCGCCGGAGAGGTGCACTGCGTGCTGGGCCAGAACGGCGCGGGCAAGTCGACTCTCATCAAGACGCTCGCGGGCGTTCACCGCCCCGACGAGGGCGAGATCGTCTGGCTCGGCGAGAACGTCGAGATCGCCGATCCCGACGCGGCCATCGAGCTCGGGATCGCCACGATGTACCAGGAGCTCGACGTCGTCGACGGCCTGACGATCGCCGAGAACATCTTCCTCGGGCACGAGCTCGCGCGCGGCGGTTTCACCCAGCGCGCCGAGGCGGCCCGTCAGACGAAAGAGCTCCTTCGCCGACTCGGCCACGCCAACCTCTCGCCGAACACCGAGGTCGGCTCGCTCAGCGCCGCGAACAAGCAGATCGTGAGCATGGCGCGCGCCCTGTCGCACGACATCAAGCTGATCATCATGGACGAGCCCTCCGCCGTGCTCGACACCGAAGAGGTCAAGAACCTCTTCGCGGTCGTGCGGGAGCTCACCGCGGCGGGCATCGCCGTCGTCTACATCACGCATCGGCTCGAGGAGATCCGCGAGATCGGCGACCGCATCACCGTTCTGAAGGACGGCCGTACGACCGCGGTCGGCCTCTCCGCCGCCGACACCCCGAAGGCCGAACTCATCCGGCTCATGACCGGGCGCGAGGTCGCGAACGTCTTCCCGGAGCGGGTGCCCGTGGCATCCGATGCACCCGTCGTGCTCGACGTGCAGGGACTCGGACTCGACGGGGTCTTCTCCGACGTGTCGTTCTCGGTGCGCGCCGGCGAGGTCGTGGGGTTGGCGGGACTCGTCGGATCGGGTCGGTCGGAGATCCTCGAGACCGTCTACGGCGCCCGCCGCTCGAGCGCCGGCTCGGTTCGCGTGCGCGAGAAGGTGCTGCCGCGCGGGTCCGTCCGCGCCGCCGTCGGGGCGGGCATCGGGCTGTCTCCCGAGGAGCGCAAGAGCCAGGGGCTCGTGCTCGACGAGCCGATCTTCGTCAACATCGCCCTCGCCTCGATGAAACGCTTCGCCAAGGGCGGGTTCCTCGACGACCGCGCGGCGCGCAAGGTCGCGCGCGAGCAGATCGACGCCTTCGAGCTGCGCCCCGCCGATCCCGATCGACCCGCCCGCACCCTCTCGGGCGGCAACCAGCAGAAGATCCTGCTCGCCCGCTGGCTCGTGCACGGCACCGAGGTGCTGCTGCTCGACGAACCCACCCGCGGCGTCGACGTCGGCGCTCGCGCCGAGATCTACGCCCTCATCCGCGATCTCGCCGCCGCCGGCAACGCCGTCGTCGTCGTCTCGAGCGAGATCGAAGAGGTGCTCGGCCTCGCCGATGTCGTCCTCGTCGTCGCCGACGGTCGGATTCTGCGCACCCTCCCCTCCCACCAGATCGACGAGCACGGTGTGCTCGATCTCGTCATGAAAGGATCCGCCGCGTGAGCGAGCCGACCACCCCGACCCGTGCACGCACGGTCCCCACAGAGACCGGGGCCGTCGCGGCCCCGGCTCCCGCGCCGGCCTGGCGCCGCTTCCTCTCCGGTTCGGCCGGTCGAAACATCGGCCTCGTCGTCGCCCTGCTCGTGATCGTCGTCGTCGGCGCGATCACCGCCCCCGGTTCGTTCACGAGCGTCGACAACCTGCTCGTCATCCTCCGCCAGGCCTCGATCATCGGCGTGATCAGCATCGGCATGACCCTCGTGATCATCGCCGGCGGCATCGACCTGTCGGTCGGCTCGGTCATGGGCCTGGCCTCGGTCGTGGCCACCCTCGCCGCCGTGCAGGATCTCGCCGACAACCTGCACTGGAGCGTCATGGTCGTCATCGCTCTCGCGGTGGGCGTGGGCGCGGGCCTGATCAACGGCATCGTCATCGCCTACGGCAACGTCGTGGCCTTCATGGCCACCCTCGCCATGCTCGTGGGCGCCCGGGGCCTCGCCGAGATCCTCGCCGAGCGTCGAACGCTCGTCGTGCAGGACCGCGGCTTCATCACCTTCATGAACGCCGACATCCTCGGCGTCGACATCCTCATCTGGATCTTCGCGATCGTCGCGGCCCTGGGCTGGGTGCTGCTGAACCGCACCACGTTCGGTCGACGCACGGTCGCCGTCGGCGGCAACCGCGAGGCCGCACGCCTCGCCGGCATCGACGTGCGCCGCCACACGATGTGGCTCTACGCCATCACGGGACTGTGCGCCGGCATCGCGGCCGTCATGATCCTCGGCCGCACCACGGCCGGCACGTCGACGCACGGTCAGCTCTACGAATTGGATGCCATCGCGGCGGTCGTCGTGGGCGGCACGCTGCTCGTCGGCGGCCGGGGCACGATCACCGGTACGGTGTTCGGCGTCCTCATCTTCGCGACGCTGTCCAACGTGTTCATCCAGAACAATCTCTCGTCTTCCGTCCAGGCGGTGGCGAAAGGTGTCATCATCGTGGTCGCGGTGCTCCTGCAGCAGCGCTTCTCCCGCCCGCCGGGGCGGGGCTGACGACCCCTTGTGCCGACGGCGGCTGCGTGATTCGCGTAGCCGCCGTCCGTAAGTGGATGGAATGCATTGCTACTAATGGTGTACTGAGGGCGTGAAGAGGATGACGACAGATTCGGTGCAGTCGGTCAACGGCGTGAGCCAGTTGTTCCAGCTGCTGCGAGACGGCGTACCGCGTACGCGTGCGGAACTGGCCAAGTCGACCGGGCTCGCCCGATCGACGGTCGCCGTCCGTGTCGACGAGCTCATGCGGATGGGCCTCATCACCCCGGTCGCCGACGCCGTGTCCACCGGCGGGCGTCCCCCGTCGCAGTTCGCCATCAACCCCGCCGCCAAGGTCGTCGTGGCCGTCGACCTCGGCGCGTCGCACGCCACGGTCGCGATCGCCGATCTCACCGGCAAGGTGCTCAGCGAGCGCACCGGCGAGATCGACATCGCCACCGGCCCCGAGCCCGTGCTGACCTGGCTCGTCGAGACCGCCATGGCGCTGCTGTCCGAATCCGGACGCTCGACCACCGACGTCGCCGCCATGGGCATCGGCGTCCCCGGGCCCGTCGAGCACTCCACCGGCCAGCCGGTGAATCCGCCGATCATGCCCGGGTGGGACCGCTTTGACATCCCCGGCTGGATCTACCAGCACATGCCCGTCCCGGTCCTCGTCGACAACGACGTCAACATCATGGCCCTGGGCGAGCGCAGCATCGCCTGGCCCGCCGTCGACCACTTCATGTTCGTGAAGGTGGCGACCGGCATCGGCACCGGCATCATCTCCGACGGCCGCCTTCAGCGCGGCGCCCAGGGCATCGCCGGCGACATCGGCCACGTCCAGGTCGCGCGCGGCGCCGACATCCCGTGCCAGTGCGGCAACCGCGGGTGCCTCGAGGCCCTGGCATCCGGCCCCGCGATCGCCCGTGCGCTGCGCGCGCAGGGGATCGAGGCGCACACCGGCTCCGACGTGGTCGACCTCGTCAAGCGCGGCAACATCGACGCGATCCAGGCCGTGCGCCAGGCGGGTCGCGACATCGGCGAGGTGCTCACCACGTGCGTGAGCCTCATGAACCCTTCGGTCATCGCCATCGGCGGCTCCATGGCCCGCGTCGGCGAACACCTCATCGCGGGCGTTCGCGAGGTCGTCTACACGCGCTCCACGCCCTTGGCCACCGAGTACCTGTCGATCGTGCAGTCGGTGGCCGCCGAGAAGGCCGCGGTGATCGGCGCGAGCATGCTCGCCGTCGAGCACGCCCTCGCCCCCGAGTCGCTGAACGCCGCGTTCCTGCGCGCCTGACCCGCCGCGGGCGGGGGTCGCGGCCGGGCTCGGCGCGCGTACCCGACGGCGGAGTGTTGGCTCGACATGCCGGTTCGGGATGCCGGGTGCCCGGCGCGCCGCGATGTTTTCCGCCGGTGGGCTCACCGCGGTCGCCGGGGCCGGCGCGACCTGCGGTCTGGGCGCCCGTACCTAACGGCGGAGTGTTTGCTCGCCACGCCGGTTCGGGATGCCGGGTGCCCGGCGCGCCGCGCCGCTTTCCGCCGGTGGGCTCGCCGTGGTCGCCAGGGTCGGCACGACCTGTGGGCTGGGCGCCCGTACCTAACGGCGGAGTGTTTGTTCGACATGCCGGTTCGGGATGCCGGGTGTCCGGCGCGTCGTGATGTTTTCCGCCGGTGGGCTCGCCGTGGTCGCCGGAGGCGTCGGTCGATCGCTCGCGGCGCGGAGTGTCCCTCTCCACGCCGCGAGCGGGTCTCAGGGCGAGCGGCGCGAGGCGCGCGTGGTGGAGGCGGGTGTGGCGGCGTCCGGCGTACCAGGGGCGTTCCCGGCCCCGGCGGGCACCGATTCTCGCCGGGCGTCGGCGCCCGGCCCGGCATCCGATCCGCCCGACCCGGCGTCGACGCCCGGCCCGGCGTCCGATCCACCCGACTCGGCGTCCGCCCCCTCGGCATCCGCTCGCGCGGCGGCCACCGCGGCGGCGATCTCGCGCGCGTGAGCGGCCTTGCGTCGTCGCGCGGCGACGATGCGCCAGGCCACGAGCAGGGCGATCGCGGCGAGGATCGCGAGCGCGGTCCACGGCACGGCGGCGGTGGCGGCGCCGGCCTGCGACACGAGCGGGTCGAGGGTCGAGGGCTCGGCGCCGGCCAGCGTCCGCGAGACCACCTGCGAGGTGGCCGTCACCTCGGCCGACAGCAGCACGAGGGGGACCACCCCGGCAACCTCGACGGTGCGCTGCAGCGAGCTGCCGGGGAGCAGTTCGGGGGCGTCGTCGGCCGCTGTCACGCCCGCCCAGCCGAAGGGTCCGCCCAGGGCGACCTCGACGTCGGGGTCGAGCCGTGTGTTACCGGTGTTGGTGAGGGTGTAACTGACGGTCGCCGATCCCGTCTCGGCGGGGTTCGCGGTGCCGTGGTAGTCGACGACGACGTCGCCCACGGCCAGCGCGGGTGCGAGGTCGCCCTGCACGCGCAGGTGCACGCGCGAGCCCAGGCGGCGCTCGGTGACGGTGCCGTTGTCGGCCGTCACGAGCATGGATGCCACGATGCCGGCCGCATAATCGCCGGGGGCCGCGTCGGCCGGGACGACGACGGTGAAGGGGACCTCGGCGCTCGCGCCGCTGTCGAGCGTGAGCTCGGACGAGTCGATCGAGACCCAGCTGCCGAGGTCGGTGGACTCCACGCCTCCGGCGAGGATGTCGAGGGCGCCGTCTTCGGTGAGGAAGCCGTCGGCGGCGTAGACGCGCAGGGTGATCGGCTGGGAGCTGCGATTGGCGACGTACAGGGCATCGCCGACGGTGCCGCCCGGGAGGAGGTCGTAGGCGTAGTTGGGCCGGTCGCGCCCCTGAGCGGTGTCGGCGGGTTTGACGCTCCACGTCACCGTGGTCTCGGCGGAAGGAGCGGCGGCCGCGGTGGCGGCGACGGGGGTTCCCAGCAACAGCGCGAGGCCGGCGAGGAACGAGACGAGAGTACGGAGGGGACGGGGGGAGGTCTTCGCCTGGGACATGGGCGTGGCTTTCGTGTGGAGGGGTCCCGTCGGGGCCACGCTCTCGAGGAGCGCGACCCCGACGGGATGGGGGATCAGCTGAGGGCGGTCAGCGTCACGGTCGCGGTGTAGGTGCCGCGGGGGGTCTCGAGCGGGAGCTTGAGATCCAGGTCGGCGCCCACGAGCGAGGAGCCGCGCTCGTGGCCGTCGTTCGCCTGCGCGAGGGTGCGCGCGACCGACAGGCCCTGGCCGCTGTCGAAGCCGGAGGGCACGGGAGCGCCGGCGACGGCGCCGCCCTGCGTCTCGAGGACCTCGGGCGTCCAGCCGAGGTACTTGCTCGACACCTCCTGGCCTCCGGCGGTGAAGTTCGACACCTGTGCGGTCAGCGACCACCCGGGGTTGCCGGCCCGGGTGTCCTGCACGCGGATCGGCACGATCTCACCGGATGCCGCGTAGTGGTCGAGGTTCTCGGTCGCAACTCCCAGGTCGACCAGGCGCGAGGTGCCCTCGATCGACCAGGTGAGCTCTCCCGAACCCTGGTCGGGGACGGTCACGGCGATCGACTGGTCGCCCGTGGGAGGAGCGGTCGGCGCCTCGCCCGTGTAGTCGCCCGTGGTCGAGCCGGCACGGACGCCCGCACCGAACGCGGCCGCCGGGGAGTTCCCGTCGAGAGCGAGAGCGCCGAACACCGTGGTGTTCGCCACGCGCAGGTTCGCGGTGTTCCCGGTGAGGGACAGGCCTCCGCCGATCGAGTTGGCGAACGCGTCGGAACCACCGTCGGCGGTGGCGCCGATGAGCACGTCGCGCGAGCTGCCGCTCACGGTGACGTCGCCCTTGACGACGGCCCCGGTCATCGACACGCCCCAGCCCGAGCCGTCGACCGACACGTCGGCGCCCACCGAGGTGCGCACGATGTCGACGTAGGTGGCCTGCTGCGTGAGCAGCGAGCCCGAGATGGCGCTGTCGACGACCTCCACGTCGATGCCGCCGGCTTCCACCGAGCCCCCGACCTTCAGGTCGTTGACGTAGAGGAATCCCACGGTGGTGTCGGCGGAGTACGCGCTGATGTCGCCGGCCACGCTCGTGCCGTCGAGCGAGACGCCGTACGCGTCGGTGGCGACGACGTCTCCCGTGACGGTGACCGAGGTGGCATCCAGCCATCCGCCCGCCTCGACGACGATGTCGCCCTCGACGGTCGCGCCGCCGAGGATGCAGTCCGCGCCGCCGGGGACGATCAGGTTGCCCGAGACGCTCTGGCTGCCCAGGTCGTCGGTACAGGTGAGGTCGGCCGCGTACGCGGGCACGGCGACGACGCTGCCCCCGATGACGAGGAGGCCGACGGTGGTCAGTTTCGTGATTCTGTTCATCGGTTCTTCCTCGTCGCTCAGCCGCGCAGGGCTGCGATGTTGTCGTAGCTGCGGTCGGCGTTGGCGAGCGAGTCCCCGGGGTTGACCGGCACCGTGGAGGCGTTGTCCTGTTCGAACATGCCGAAGCGCTGGCCGCGGTCGCGCAGCTGCGACAGGAACGCCGTGTAATCGATGTTCCCGGCGCCGAACTCGACGATGTCGTAGCCGTTGGCGCTGCTCGGGTTGAGCTTGCCGTCCTTGAGATGCAGGATCGGGAAGCGGCGGGGGTCGCGCTTGATGTAGTCGATCGGCTCGAACCCCGGGTACAGGTGCTTTCCGACGTGCGCCCAGTAGACGTCCATCTCGAAGAACACCGTCTCGGGGTTCAGGTTCGCCCAGTACAGGTCGTAGATGCGCTCGTTCGTGTCGGTCGTGAAACCCCATTCCTGGGCGTGGTTGTGCAGGTAGAGCTTGATGCCCGCCGCGCGACCCTTCTCGCCCATCTGGTTCCATGTGCCGATGGCCTGCATCCAGGGATCCTTGGCGAGGGGGCCGCCGTATCCGCCGGCGATCGGCCCGCCCTGACCCAGGTGCGGCATGCCCAGCACGTGCGCGATCTCGAGCTGCTGGTCGATGTTGGCGGGGGTGAGGTTGACGTGCGCGCCGGTCGCGCGCAGGCCGTTGTCGTCGAGCAGCTGGCGGATCTCCTGCGGGGTGATGGCGCCGACGCCTCCCTGCGTGTATCCCGCGAACTCGATCTCCGAGTAGCCGATGCGGGCCAGCTCCTCGAACACCGCGCGGAAGCCCAGCGAGCTGACCTTGTCGCGGACGGTGAACAGCTGGATGCCGATGCGGTTGACGGGGACGAGACGCTTGCCGGCGCTGACCGGGGGAGCGGCCGCCGCGGCGCGGGCGCCGAAAGCGGTGGATGCCGAGGCGGCGGCGGGCATGGCGGCGGCGCCGATGCCGACGGCGACGGACGACGCCGCCAGGGCCTTGAGCAGGGTACGCCGGCTCATGGGTCGATCCGACACCGTGGGGTGCGCGTGGTCGTGGTGGTGACTCATGACTCTCCTTCGAGGTGGGTCCGCCCCGGGGTCGGGGACGACCGTGGGGTGGTGGGGGCCGCGGTGCGCGACCCCCACCCGGGTGTTACTTCTTGACGGTCAGGTTCGCGCTGCCGCTGCTCTTCGCGATCCCGCTCGAACCGGTGTACGACGCCTGCACCTGGTAGGCGCCTTCCTCGCTCAGCTTGGGCAGGGTCACCTGGACGGTGCCGTCTGCGCCGAGCGTGCCGGTGAGGGTGGCGACGACCGCGTTGTTACGGCGGATGGTCACCGTGGCGTCGCCGGTCGGGACGATGCCCGTCGACGAAGCCACCTGGACCGTGGCGGTGGCCGCCACGGCGGGCTTGACCGGTGTCGGCGAGACGGCGACCGAGGTCGTCGACTTCGCCTGCGAGACCGTGAGACGACCGATGCCGGCCGAACCCTTGAAGGTCTCGTCGGCCCCGTAGGTGGCCCGCAGGGTGTGCGTGCCGACCGGGAGATCCGCCGGGAGGGCGACGACGGCGTTGCCGTCCGCGTCCAGCGTCGCGCGACCGAGTTCGGTCTCGCCGACGGTGAGCACGACCTCGCCCGTGGGGGCGCCGCCCTCTCCGCGCACCGACACCGTCACGTCGCCGGGGGCGCCGTAGGTGACGCGCGGGGAGCCGAGCGAGACGAGCGTGCGGGTGTCGACGGTCGGCTCGTTGGGAGCGTCGAGGTCGATCGTGAACGACACGGAACCGAGCTCCGAGACGTTGCCGCCGGTGTCGGTGGCCCGGTAGCGGATGTCGTAGACACCGTCCTGATCGAACGTCACCCCGTACTGCTGGTTCGCCGCGAGGTTCACCCAGGTCGCGCCGTTGTCGCGCGAGTACTGGACGCTCGCGAGCGTGCCGTTGTCCGCGGCCTGGACCGCGAAGCGCACCGGCTCGTTGAACACGCCGCCGACACCCGTCGGGGTGGCGGGGGACAGCGTGTGCGCGACCGTCGGCGGCGTGACGTCGCCGACCCCGTCGCCCACCATGGTCAGCGCGTCGACGGCGAGCTCGTCGGCCGAGGTGACGTAGAGCGCTCCGGAGCCCTCGGGGGCGTCGAAGGCGACCTCGACGTCCTGCCAGCCGCTGCCCGCGGGGATGGTCGCGGTCGCGAAGGGCTCGGCGTCGACCGCTCCCCAACGAAGCTGGACCTCTCCCGCACCGCTGGCGCGGACCACGGCACCGTCGATCCCGGCGAAGTTCACCGGGTCGTAGGCGAGGTAGTCGCCCGCTCCCAGGCCGCGGACGGCATTGCCGCCCGAGGCGTCGGCGTCGGCGTACGTGGCGACGCCCTCGCGACGGATCGCGTGCTCGGCCTGCTGCAGCTTGGGGTTCAGGCGAACGGTCGCCTCACCCGTGGCCGCCGGCAGTCCGTTGGCGCCCGCGTCGGTGTAGGTGACCACGACCGCGCCGTACAGCAGGGCACCGGGGCCGTGCTCGGGCGAGTTCGGGTCGGTGCGGAAGACGCCCGTGCAGCCCGTGCCCGAGACCTCGGGGTGGGCGTGCTCGTCGTGGCCGAGACCGTAGGTCCAGCTCACGCGTGAGCAGTCCGTGGCGTCGCCGTCCTCGGCATCCGTCGTCGTGACCTGGAAGGGGATCGCCTGACCCCAGTCGAAGAACGCACCGTTGCCGGGGAAGGCCACGGTCACCTCGGGCGCCTGGTTGCCCACCGAGATGGTGCGCGAGGTCAGGCCGAAGCGTCCGCCCGGGTCGGACACGCGCAGGCGGGCGCTGTAGTTGCCCAGTTCCGTGTACGTGTACGACGCGGTCGCGCCGGTGGCGTCGTAGGTGCCGTCGCCGTCGAAGTCCCACTCGTAGGTGAGGGTGTCCGCGTCGGGGTCGGTCGAGGTCGACGCGTCGAACTCGACGGTCAGGGGAGCCTGCGACGACGAGGTGGGCGTGGCGGTGAAACGCGCCTGGGGCGACTTGTTCCCGGCGACGTAGTCGATGCGGTAGAGACCGGCGTCGGGGTTCGCGCGGAAGAAGCCGTCACCGTAGTCCAGCACGTACATCGAGCCGTCGGGCCCGATCTCCATGTCCATGGGGTTGTCGTGCGGCGGCTGGCCGAGGGTGCTCAGCGCGGCGTTGGGCAGGAAATCCTCGATCGCGCTGACGTCGAAGGTGTCCCAGTCCAGCGTGAAGGCGGCGATGTAGTCCTGCGAGAACTCGCCCATGAAGGCCTTGCGGTCCCAGTGCTGGGGGAGCTTCGTGGGAGAGGGGTTCGTCTCGTCGTAGTGGTAGACGGGTCCGCCCATCGGGCCCTGGCCGCTGCCCGCGCCGAAGTTCACCAGTTCGTCCCACGGCTGGTCGCCGGGGTTGTCGCCGTACCAGAGGGTCGCGGGCTGCGCGGGAGGAAGGTCGGTGAGACCGGTGTTCCAGCGCGACTCGTTCTTGAGGTTGGCGGGGTCGAAGAACGCCCCCGGCGTCGCCGTGGCGAAGTCCCAGTCGTTGTACGCCTGGTTGTCGGCGTGCACGTACGGCCAGCCGGCGTTCTGCGGCTCGTCGAGGCTGATGGCGTTCCATTCCACCAGGCCCATGGGGCCGCGGCCCGCGGTCTGGGCGACGGCCTTCGTGGCGTCGGGGCCGTAGTCACCCCACGACAGCGAGTTGGTCTCGACGTCGACCTCGATGCGGAAGGGGTTGCGCACGCCCATCACGAAGATCTCGGGGCGGGTGAGTTCGGTCCCGGGAGCGAAGAGGTTGCCCTCGGGGATCGTGTACGAGCCGTCGTCCTCGACGTGGATGCGCAGGATCTTGCCGCGCAGGTCGTTGGTGTTACCGGCACCGCGGCGAGAGTCGAAACCGGGGTTGTAGCCGGGGGCGTCGTTGTTGGGCGCGAAGCCGTTGGCGCCCGGGGTGGATGCCGGGGTGTTGTCGCCCGTGCTCAGGTAGAGGTTGCCGTCGCCGTCGAACCCGATGTCGGCGCCGACGTGACAGCACTGGCCGCGCTGGACCTCGACGTCGAGGACGACCTGCTCGCTCGCGAGGTCGAGGGCCTCTCCGTTCCACTGGAAGCGGGCGAGCCGGTTCACGCCGACCCACTGGTCCCAGTACGACTCGTCGGCTCCCGCGGGGAGGGTGTTGGGGGAGTTGCCCGCCGGGGTGTCGGCGACGCCGTCGCCGTCGGCGTCGCGCGGGGAGTAGACGAGATAGACCCAGTTGTTCTCGGCGAAGTTCGGGTCGAGGGCCACCGTCTGCAGACCGTCTTCGGAGTTGGCGTAGACGTCGAGCGTGTTGGTGACGCGTGTGACGCCCGTCGCGGGATCGGTCAGGCGTACGTCTCCGTTGCGAGCGGTGTGCAGCACGCGCTTGTCGGGGAGGACCGCGAGGTCGATGGGTTCGCCCACGTCCTTCGTGAGCAGCACGCGCTCGTAGTTGCTCCAGTCCAGAGCGCCGCCGTCTTCGCCGGTGTCGCCGGGGTCGGGGGTGCCGGGGTCGGTGGGATCGCCGTGATCGCCCCCGGGGTCAGTCGTGCCGTGGTCGTGCCCGTCGTGCGCGAAGGCCGGGACGGGTGCTGCGGCGATGGCGCCCAGGCCCAGTGCGGTGGCCGCGAGGACCGCCGTCAACCGGGACCGGACGACCGGATGCCGAGAAGTAGAGTTCATCGTGAAACAGCTCCTGTGAATGCGTTCGAGTTGTTTTCACCGGGTCGCCACACAGTCGGTCTCAACGACTGATCGTGGCGGCCCGGGCTCTTCCTGCGGTGGCGGTCGGCCACGCGCCGTGTCTGCTCCTTACTCTTCGTCGAGTGGGAGGGGTCGCCGATCACCGCCTCTCGGGCGGTTCGTGGGGCGAGCCTCGGGGGGATGAGGTGTCCGGTTGTGAGGGACGTCGCTCGTCGTCATCTTGACGGATGTTTTTCCATAGGTCAATCAAAAGTTGCGTAATGTGCACACAACAAAAGGGCGCCTGACGCGAGCCTTGTGGTTTGCTTTCGTCGCGGGCTACCATCGCCGCACGGTGCGTCTCGCGCCGCCCCCACTCGTCGGCGAAGAGGCCGGCACGGCCGAGGAGGCCCCATGCTTCATGGACTGACCGGATGGCACCTGCTGATCGTCCTCGCGGTGATCGTCCTGTTGTTCGGCGCTGCCAAGCTGCCGGCGCTGGCGCAGAGCGTCGGCAGGTCGGCCCGCCTGTTCAAGGGCGAGTTGAAGGCGATGAAGGACGACGACGCGGTGCCGCTCGACCACGCGGTCGCGCCGGCGCACCCCGAACCCCGGTCCACGGCGGTCGTCGCGGATCCGCCGCCGACGCGCTGAGCACCTCGCGACGAGGGGGTCCACCCGCCACGCCGCACTCCGCGGATCAGACGGGGTCGACGCCGGAGATGTGCGCCGACGCCCGCGCCGACACGGTGCGCAGCGCCGACAGCACACGCCGCACCGCGGCGTAAGCGAGCGCGTCGGGCCGCGCCAGTGCGTCCACGTGGCGCACCAGGGCGAGGTCGGCGAGCGGTCGCAGCACCAGCCCGTCCACGGCGAGGGGCGTCGTCGTGGTGCGCGGCATGACGGCGATCGCTGCGCCGGCGCGCACGACCTCGGCCGTCACCGAGAACTCGTTGATGCGGTGGGCGACGTCGAGAGGACGCCCCACGTGCGCGGCGAGATGGTCGAGAACGCCGGCGAGCGGGAATCCGGGGTGCACCGACACCCATCTCTCGGCGACGAGGTCGGCCGCACGCAGCTCGTCGCGTCCGGCGAGCGGGTGGTCTGCCGGCAGGGCGATGTCGAGCGGCTCTTCGAGCAACGGCACCGTGACCACGCGGTCCGCGGGCCACGGCTCGTCGTGCGCGAGGCGGTGCGCCACGACGAGGTCGTGGTCGGCGGTCAGCCCCGGAAAATCGCGGTGCGCCACATCGGCGTCGGCGAGGTGCAGTGGCGGCGTGCCGTCGAGTTCGCGCAGGAGGGGCCCGAAGAGCGCGAGTGCGGCGCTGTGAAAGGCCGAGACGCGCACGGGGCGATCGCTGGCGTCGAGGAAAGCGCCCACGGCTTCCCGTGCCGAGACAAGAGCTTCGTCGACCCGCGCGCCGGCGGCGGCGAGGGCCTCTCCGGCGGGCGTGAGGGCGAGGGTGCGCCCGCGCCGGGTGGTCAGCGGAACGGGCACGTGCGCCTGCAGCGCGGACAGCTGCTGCGACACCGCCGACGCGGAGACGTGCATGCGCTGCGCCACGGCGGCCACGCTTCCGCGGTCTCGGAGCTCGCGCAGCAGGCGAAGATGACCGACATCCATAAGGAAGAACTTACGACACGGTGAAGAAGGATCCCATTGTTCTTCCGCGTCGCCCGCGTCACGGTGGGGGCATGCCCCGCCGCGTCCCGGAACTCGTCGTCGACCTCCTCCTCGTCGTGGTCGCCGCGGTCTGGGGCGCCAGCTTCCTCGCCGCGAAGGAGTTGGTGTCCGAGACCGGCGTCGCCTCCGGCGTGGCTCTTCGCTTTCTCGTGGCCGCGATCGCCCTCGGCATCCTGTGTCTGGCGAGACGGGAACGGATGCCGCGCGGCCGAGGTCTCGCGATCGCCGCTGTGCTCGGGTGCTCGCAGGCGGCGATCATCGGGCTCGAGACCGCGGGCGTGCACCTGACCTCGGCGACCAACGCCGGGCTCCTCATCAGTCTCGCCCTCGTCTTCACCCCGGTGCTCGAGAGCGTCGCCGCACGCTCGTGGCTCCCGCGGTCGTACTTCGTCGCAGCGGTCGCCGCGGTGGTCGGCGTCGCCCTGCTCGTCTCGGGAGG